>JAGODA010000085.1 GCA_017998475.1 Spirochaetota bacterium
GCTCTTATCCTGTACATGGGAGTACGCTTCAGGCGCTACCTGGTCGTGCTTTTCACGCTGCTCCAGCTCGGACTCCTGATACATTTCGAAACGGTCGCGGCGCCCGGCATCCACGTGGTCCACAGCCTCTTTGCCGATAACTTCTCAATCATCCTCGCCCTGATCATCGGGATCATCGGCAGTTTCATCTGTCTCTACGCGATAGGATATATCGAGGAATACCACGAGCGGCACAAGGAATCCGAGGACAACAGGAGGGTTTTCTTCTTCCTCATGTACCTGTTCCTTTCGGCCATGTTCGGCATAGTGTTCTCCAACAACCTCAAGTGGATTTATTTCTTCTGGGAAGTCACCACCGTCTGCTCGTTCCTTCTCATCAAGTATCACGAGGACGAGGAATCGATAGACAGCGCCTTTTCCGCGCTCACCATGAACCTTCTGGGCGGCCTTGCCTTCGCGGCCGGGATCTCGTACGCGGGCATGTATGCCGGAACGCTCGAGCTCGACCGCCTCATCGCCGACGGCGGCGCGTACGCCGTCATTCCGGCGGCCCTCATCGCCTTCGCGGGACTGGCCAAATCGGCGCAGCTTCCCTTCTCGTCGTGGCTCACCAAGGCGATGGTCGCACCCACGCCCGTATCCGCCCTTCTGCATTCCAGCACCATGGTGAAGGCCGGCGTGTACATCATCATAAAGGTGGCTCCGGCGCTCAAGGGGACCCTTGCGGCGGCGATGCTCTCCTACCTGGGCGGGCTGACGTTCCTCGTCACCTCGCTCATCGCCATCTCGCAGAGCAACGCCAAGAAGGTGCTGGCCTACTCCACTATCGGGAACCTTGGCCTCGTCGTCGCCTGCGCGGGAATCGGCACCAACGAGGCCGTCTGGAGCGCGATTCTCCTCATCGTGTTCCACGCGGTGGCGAAGTCGCTCATGTTCCTGTGTGTGGGCATCACGGAGCACAAGCTGAGCAGCAAGGAAATCGAGAACATGGATTTCCTCATCATGGAAATGCCGAAGGTCTCGGCGGCCATGATCATCGGCATCTCGGGGATGTTTCTGGCCCCCTTCGGCATGCTCATCAGCAAGTGGGCCACGCTCAAGGCCTTCATCGATTTCAATCCCGTCATGGCGATAATACTGGCCTACGGCAGCGCCGCCACGCTCTTTTTCTGGACCAAGTGGATGGGCAAGATCATCACCATCAAATACGGCCTGAAAAACCTCGAAAAGGTGGTGAGCCCCTGGGAGTGGACGACGCTGGCCGTGCTCTCGTTCATGACCATCGGGGTCTGCATCGTCTTTCCGGTACTCTCCTCGGCGCTCATCGAGCCCTACATCACCGAGATCTTCGGAGCGAGCCCGTCGATGGACAGGTTCAACATCATCATTATAATGATCATCATGCTGGGGCTCCTCACCATGCTTCCCGTCGCGCTCATGTATTACGCCTGGCTCGACAAGGACTACAAGCGTGTCGGCACCTATCTGGGCGGCGCGAACGTCGACAACGCCCGCTTCCTCGGCTCGACCGGCGCGCAGAGGACCGCCGATATACGAAATTATTACCTTGAGAACTTTTTCAGCGAGAAGCGTCTCTTCGATTACGGCTGGGTCGCGGCCGTGTTCCTTGTCATACTCATGCTCGGGGTGGTGATCACATGACGCCGATCGATTATTACATCCACCTGGACAGCATCTACCTCAAGGCGGCCATCTACATCGTGCTCGCCCCGCTCCTCGGCGGCCTGCTGGCCGGAGTCGACCGGAAGCTCAGCGCGCGCATGCAGGGCAGGATCGGGCCGCCGGTCCTCCAGCCGTTCTACGACGTCCTCAAGCTTTTCCAGAAGGAAAAGATCATCGTCAACAAGTTCCAGAACTTCAACGTGATTCTCTTCTTCGTGTTCATGGTGTTCACCGGCTCGCTCTTCTTCCTCGGCGGCGACCTCCTGCTGGTTATCTTCGCGCTTACGCTCGCCGGGGTATTCTTCGCCCTGGCCGGCTTCTCGGTCAATTCCCCCTACTGCCACGTGGGAGCCGAGCGCGAGCTCATCCAGATGATGTCCTACGACCCCATGATCATACTGGTCGCGGTCGGCATGTACCAGGTGACGGGCACGTTCAGGGTGGACGCCATCGCGCTGTACGAGGAACCGCTCATTCTGTACCTCCCGGGGGTATTCCTTGGCTACCTGCACGTCCTCACCATCAAGCTGAGAAAATCGCCCTTCGATCTGTCCATGTCCGCGCACGCGCACCAGGAGCTTGTGAGCGGCCTGAAAACCGAGTTCTCCGGCACGACTCTCGCCCTGATCGAAATCGGCCACTGGTACGAGAACGTACTGCTTCTGGGAATCATCTACCTTTTCTTTTCATTCAACTCAATCGTAGGGGTGGCGGCGATGCTCCTGCTTTACTTCTTCGAAATCGTCATCGACAACACCTACGCCCGGTTCAAATGGGAGCTCACCTTCAAGAGCACCTGGGTGGTCACCGCGCTCTTCGGGGCGGCCAACATCATCATCCTGTATTTCGCCATGAGGCCGTAGGGCGGGGGAAGCGTCATGTTTTTCAGAAAATCTCCATGGATCATTCACTACGACGCCACCAGCTGCAACGGCTGCGACATCGAGGTTGTCGCCAGCCTCACCCCCCTGTACGACCTCGAGCGATTCGGCATAATCAATACCGGCAACCCCAAGCACGCCGATATCTTCGTGGTGACCGGATCGGTTAACGAGAGCAGCCGCGCGGTCGTCAAGAACATCTACGACCAGATGCCCAACCCGAAGGTGGTGGTGGCGGTCGGAATCTGCGCGACCTCCGGCGGCATATTCAGGGAGTGCTATAATGTACTGGGAGGGGTCGACAAGGTCATCCCGGTCGACGTGTACGTCCCCGGCTGCGCCGCGCGGCCCGAGTCGATCATCGACGGCATCATAAAGGCGCTCGACATACTCGAACGGCGCTCCAGGGAATTCAGGAAAACGAAAAGGGAAGCGCGCCGGCAGGAGAGGAAACTGAGGAGGTACCATCTGGATGATTGAGGAACAGACCACCATCGCGGTGGAAAAGGACACCCTCCTGGGCGCCGTGGCCGATTTTTACTCGCAGGGATACCGCCTTGTGCAGATCTGCTGCACCGCGCTCGGAGACGTAATCGAGATCAACTACTCCTTCGACAGGGACTACCGGTTCACCAATCTCCGCCTCACGGTGCGGCCGGGAGAGGAAGTGCAGAGCGTCAGCATCATCTACTGGTGCGCCTTCGCCTACGAGAACGAAATGAAGGAGCTTTTCGGCGTCAACATCAGGAACATCGCCGTCGATTACCGGGGCCATTTCTACCGCACCGCAGTTCCTACCCCGTTCGTCGCGGACAGAAAGGACGCCGGGAAACCGGCGGACACCGATTAGGAATCCGCCATGGCACAGAGAAACATTATACCTTTCGGCCCCCAGCACCCTGTACTCCCGGAGCCCATTCACCTGGATCTGGTAACCGAGGACGAAACCGTCGTCGAGGCCGTTCCCTCGATCGGTTTTGTGCACCGGGGGCTCGAGAAGCTCGTCGAAAAAAAGGACTACCAGGATTTTGTGTACGTCGCGGAGCGCATCTGCGGCATATGCAGTTTTATGCACGGCATGACATACTGCCAGGCCGTGGAGGAGATAATGGGAATCTCCGTGCCGCCGCGCGCCCTGTATCTTCGCACCGTGTGGGCGGAGCTGTCGCGCGTCCACAGCCACCTGATGTGGCTGGGGCTTGCGGCCGACGCGTTCGGGTTCGAAAGCCTTTTCATGAACTGCTGGAGGCTCCGCGAGGGGGTGCTCGACATCATCGAGGCCACGACCGGCGGGCGCGTTATTTTCGGAAGCTGTAAAATCGGCGGCGTCCGGCGTGACATCGACGACGACACCATGAAGGGGATCGTAGAGAAGCTCCAGGCGATGGCAACGGAGATCAAGCGCAGCACCGACGTATTTCTCGACGATTACTCGGTCCAGCACCGCCTGAAAGACGTCGGCGTCATCGACGGCGAGGAAGCGCGCCGTCTCGGCACGGTGGGCCCCGTGCTCCGCGCGAGCGGTATCGCGATGGACGCCAGGAAGATCGGGTACGCTGCCTATCGGGACCTCAAATTCGAGCCCGTGGTCGAGAAGGCGGGCGACTGTTACGCGCGCTGCCGCGTGCGTGTTCGCGAGATATTCCAGTCGATCGACCTCATCGCCCAGGCGGCGCGGAAAATGCCCCCGGGCGAAACGGCGCTCAAGGTGACGGGCGCGCCGGAGGGCGAGTTCTTCAGCAGGGTTGAGCAGCCGCGCGGCGAGGTGATCTATTACGTCAAGGCGAACGGAACCAAGAACCTGCAGCGATTCCGCGTGCGCACCCCGACCTTCGCGAACCTTCCGGCCATGGTGAGGATGCTCAAGGGCGCGGGGCTCGCCGATGTGCCCAACATCATCCTGACGGTCGATCCCTGCATCAGCTGCATAGAGCGATAGAGGTGAATGATGAGTTTTCTGTCGATGGGAAAAAATGTTGCACGGAACTTATTCGAAGGGCCGGCGACGCGCCGCTATCCAAAGGAAAAGCGCGAGTACGGCCCGGGCTCGCGCGGCATGATAGGCATCGACATCGAGGCGTGTATTTTCTGTGGTCTGTGCTCGCGGAGGTGCCCCACCGGGGCGCTCACCGTGCGAAAGGACCCCAGGGAATGGGAGATCGACCGGCTGAGGTGCATTTTCTGCGGCTACTGCGTCGAGGTCTGCCCCAAGAAGTGTCTCGCGATGGCGAACCACTACTCTCCCGGCGTCACCGTGCGCGAAGACGCGGTGCACATGGAGCGGCAGGCCCCCCGACCGGCGAAGGAGGCGCCGCCGGAAGCGAAGGAATAAACCGCCCGCCTATTCCCACTCGATCGTGGAAGGCGGCTTGGATGAAATGTCGTATACCACGCGATTGACGCCCCGCACCTCGTTGATTATCCTGTTCGAGATTTTCCGCATTACCGCCTCGGGGAGGTACGCCCAGTCGGCCGTCATCGCGTCGACCGAGGTGACTCCGCGAAGCGCTATGACGTTTTCGTAGGTGCGCTTGTCGCCCATCACGCCGACGGATTTGACGGGCAGAAACACCGCGAACATCTGCCAGAGGGAACGGTACAGTCCGGCGGCCCGGATCTCCTCGATAAGTATGGCATCCGCCTCCTGCAGGGTTGCGACCCGTTCCCTGGTCACCTCGCCGACTATGCGTATGGCCAGTCCCGGCCCCGGAAAGGGGTGGCGGTGCACCAGCTCGTCGGCAAGACCCAGTTCCCTTCCGAGCACGCGCACCTCGTCCTTGAAGAGCTCCTTGAGCGGCTCGATGACCCTGCCGGAGCGTATGAGCTTCAGCACCTCGGGCACGCGGTTGTGATGGCTCTTGATAGTGTCCGACGGGCCCTTGGTTGAGACCGATTCGATGACGTCCGGATAGAGCGTTCCCTGCGCCAGGAAATCGAAGCGGCCGATCTTCCTGGCCTCCTCCATGAAGACCTTTATGAACTCGCGCCCGATGATCTGCCGCTTCTTTTCCGGGTTTTCGACTCCCTTAAGCTTTTTCAGGAAACGGTCCGAGGCGTCCACATAGATGAGATTGAGCTTCATGTGGCGCTTGAAGCGGTCGATGACCTGCTCCGCCTCGTTCTTTCTCAGCACGCCGTTGTTCACGAAAACACAGTACAGCCGTTTGCCGATGGCCCGGTCCAGGAGCACGGCGGTGACCGTGGAGTCGACGCCGCCGGAAAGTCCCAACAGCACCGTCCCATCGCCGACCTCGGTGCGGATGGCGCTTACCGATGAGGCGATAAACGATTTCATGTTCCACGAAGGCTTCAGGCCGCAGATATCGAACAGGAAGTTCCTGAGTATCTCGGTGCCGTGGTCTGTATGGTATACCTCCGGGTGAAACTGCACCCCGTATATCCGCCGCTCGCGGTCCTCGATCGCGGCGGTTTCCGCGTTTTCCGAGCTTGCTATCACCCTGAACCCCGGTGGAGGCGCGGTGACCTTATCGCCGTGGCTCATCCATACGGTCTCGTTTTTCCTCAGCCCCTTGAAGAGCCTGGACTTCTCCCGTATTGTGATAACCGCCCTTCCGTATTCCTTGCGGCTGGACCCCTTAATGCCGCCCTTGAAGGCCTCTACCACCACGTACAGGCCGTAGCAGATCCCGAGGACCGGAACTCCCAGGGCGAAAACTTCGGGACCTATGCGCGGCGCGCCTTTTTCGTACAGCGAGGACGGCCCTCCCGACAGCACGATCGCGGAGGGATTCTCGTTTCGGATCTCGTCGATCGGCATGTGATAGGGAACGATCTCGGCATACACGTTCTGCTCGCGTATGCGGCGGGCGATGAGCTGGGTATACTGCGACCCGAAGTCCAGGATCATCACCTTTTCGGACGGAACGCCCGGTAAATGCTCGATCATCGTTTTGCCTCTAGTCCCTTTATGTATTCCCTGTATCCGATTTTCTGGAGTTTCTCATTTTTCTCGACGACGCCGTCGGCCATCTTTTTCCGGTAGGCGGAAAGCTTCCGGTCGAGCTCCGTATCGAAGGCGGCGAGCATCGCCACCGCGTAGAGCGCCGCGTTCGCGCCTCCCGCTTTTCCGGCGGGCATGGTCGCCACCGGTATGCCCGAGGGCATCTGTAGAATAGAAAATATCGAATCGAGCCCGCCGGCTATTGAGGACTCTATCGGTACTCCGATCACGGGCAATGTGGTAAACGCGGCGACGACCCCGGGCAGGTGCGCGGCACCGCCGGCGACGGCGATAACGGCCTTTACCCCGCGGTCGCGGAGGGTAAGCGCCCATTCCTTCGTCCTTTCGGGAGTCCGGTGCGCGGACGAAACGACCACCTCGAAATCCACGCCGAATTCCTCGAGCAGATCGAAACAGTTTCTGACCTTGGGCAGATCCGAATCGCTCCCTAAAACCACCGATACCAGCGGCATGCGATACCTCCTGTTCTCATCAAGTGAATGCTCCGGGATGATACACATTGACGCCGCGCTCAAATTATTGTAAAGAATTTTATAGGCTCCCCGCCGTTGAGGTATTATTCTTGACGGTAGCGTGCGGGTGGTCTTTCTTTAAGAGAGGCGCGCGTCCCCGATACAAATTTGCACCGAACAGGAACAACCCGACGCGGATCGTGGCCAAATGGACAACGAACGATGACAACGATAAAACTTCTCGCCGTCGTCTTTACGCTCTGCATCGCCGTCATAGCGGCCCTTGTCGCGCGCAAAGCCCATCTTCCGGGCCGTATAAAAAAGGCCGAGGAATTTCTGGAAAGCGACGACATACAGAAGGCCAGCGAAATCGTGAAGAAGATCCTGAACAAGAAACAGGACTATGTGCCCGCCCGCTACCTCCGCGCCCGCATTTTGATAAAACAGAAGCAGTACCTGCTTGCGATATCCGAGCTTAACGGCGTGCTCGGAATAAACGACTTCGCTAATTTTGTAAACGAAATCGACATCCACTACCACCTTGCCGACCTCTACCACGACACCCAGCAATGGCAGAAGGAGGTCGAGGAATACAGGGCCATTTTAAAGTTCAATCCCGATGACGTGCGCGCGAATCACAGGATAGGACATGTCCTCTACCGCCAGAAACACTACGGCGACGCGCGCGATCATCTTCTGAAGGCGTATACGCAGGACCCGTCTCTCGGCGATTGCCTTCTTCCACTCGGAGTGTCGTGCTTTCACTCCGCGGATCATTCCAACGCCGAGCAGTATCTGCTCAAATCGCTCGAAACCTCCTCCGATACCGCCGAGGCCCAGTATTACCTTGGCGCCATATACAAGTCGCGCAAGGACTACGAGACGGCCATACGGATGTACACCGCCGTGCGTAAAGACCGTCGGTTCATGCTAGGAAGCACCCGCGCGCTCGGGGAGATCTACTTCGAACAGGAGATGTACGATGAGGCCATCGAGAGGCTCGAGGAGGGACTGACGGGTCTCAGCGGCAAGGACGATGATTCACTCGCCTACCGCTACCTGCTCGCCGAGTGCTACGAGAGGGCGAACAAGATAACCGAGGCCGTCTATCACTGGCAGAAGATTTACGAAGTCAACTCGTCCTACAGAAGCACGAAGACCAAGCTGGAGGATTACCGGGGCATACTCGACAACGAGAACCAGCGGGTGCTGTTCACCGCCTCCCTCGAGGAGCTTCAGCCGCTCATCACCGAGGTAATCGCCAGGCTTAACTACAACATCATCTCGAAAAGCCAGGTGAACGTAAGCGAGTATTTCTACAAGGCCTTCAACATCAAGCGCATCAACGAGCCTCCGCTGGCGATCTATTTCAACAGGACGACACGGGACATCACCGAGGCGCAGATCAACGATTTCTATCAGCGCATGAACGCCGAGAACTGCAAGAGCGGAATCTATCTGACCACGGCCAAGTTCAGCATCCGCGCGAAGAACGCGGCGGCCTCCATGATGGTGGAGCTTATGGACGCGACCTTCCTTAACAAGGCGGTGGAGCGCGTGATGATGAAACGCTCCAAATCATAAGGGTATAATCGATGAAACACCTCATCCCCGCGGCACTTATCACCGCGCTCTCGTGCGTTTTAACGGCTTCCTGCGCCGGAGACGGCCGAAAGGCCCTCGAAAAAGCGCTTTCCCGCTACAGGGAAGCCCCCTCCGCGGCCGCGATCGCGGACATTGGAGACGCGATCATCTCGATGGCCGCAATTGAATCGTTCGGTTCGCCGCATCCCGTCGAGTCGGGCAACGCTCTTGTTTTCCGAAAGGAAAATAAACTCTCGGTGGTCTATCCGTTCAGCCGGACGATCGAAGGCGGGGAAGAAGCGGTCCTCCTCTCGACCGATCCATCGGAACGAACGGTGGCGGTCGCGGTGGCCGGAGGTCTGGCCCTGTATACGGGGCGGAATACAATCGCGACGGTCCCGTGCGCTGAAGGCCCCGTTCGCGCAGCGTGCAGGCTCGACAGCGATTCGGTCCTCTTTCTGGCGGGCACCTCTCTCTTCCGCTACTCGTTTTCGAGCGAAACCGCGGCCCCCTTTCTGGCGGGCGCAAAATTCCCCCCGCCCTTCCGGGGAGATTTCTATCGGGCGGCAATCATACCGCTGCCCGGACGGGCCATCGTCGTTACCGGTATCGCCGGCCGCTATGCCATGAGCATCATCTCCACGTCACCGCCGTCGGTCATCCTGGCGAACAGGGCCGTTGCCTCCCCCAGGGTCACTGTGACCGACCGGGGCATCCGGTGTATCACCGGCTCGTCGGGCTCGTGGACGGTTACGGAGATCTCCCGGGACGGCCGCGGCTCGCGGGAGATCGCGCGGCCCGGAAGTATCTCGGATATCGCGCTCTTTCCCGCCGGCATCTTCTACGAGAAGGAGGAGAAAATCCATGCGCTCATGGACGGGTCCTCAACCGTGCGCGCGCTGCCGTTCGGCTGGAGACTCGCCGGGCAGGCAGGCGAGGCGCTCATGGCGGAACACGCGGGAAAGCTGCACGTACTCGACCCCGGAAAGCTTTTCACGGCGGTCGGGATCATTGAGCGCGAGGCTCCGGAGGTATTCAAACGCTGAAACGATTCACCCTATTGCTTGCCGCACTGTCGCTGCTTTTAACATTCTGCGACATCGCCGGAAAGCGCCTGTGCGCGTATCGACTCGATTCCCTCGCGCGGGAATACGGCGTCGAGGTTCGACGCGTGACCGGCGAAGGTTTTTTCCCGCCGGAATGGCTCGAAGCCCCTATTTCGGCGACCGCATCGGACATGGCGGAGCGGGAGCTCGATCGCATGGCGGACCTTTTGCGCGGGGCGCTGCGGGCATATCCGCGGGCGATCATCGTTAGGCACCTCCGCTCAATTCACCTGTGCGGCAGTCTCAGGTTTTACGGTTTGAGTTTCGGGGCAACGAACACCGGGGATCGCATCTATCTGTGCAGCGCCGGCGTATCCGAGGGGTATACGGACGAATATATAGTCAGAGCCTTTCATCACGAGTTCGCTCATATCTTGTACTCGAAATACGATTTCCCCGTCGAAGAATGGAACGCGTGCAATCCCCCCGGATTCGTCTACGCGGGAGGCGAGACGGGCGGGGTGGATGCCATACGGAAGGGCCGGGATTCGCTCGCGGGCAGCGAGCGCCTCTACTCGATGGGTTTCCTCGCGGAATACGCAATGGCGTCGTCCGAGGAGGATTTCTGCGTGTACTCGGAGATGGCGCTCGGGGCCGGAAGGGAATTCGGGGCGCTCGCGGAAAAACACGACGCGGTTAAACGCAAATACGCCGTGTGGCGGCGGTACTATCTCCGGATAGATCCGGGGTTCACCCGAACCGCGCCGTTCAGAATACTACCATGACGTCGCGATACAGCCCCTCGAACTCGTAGCGTCCTTCGCGGCGCACCGTGTTCTTCTCGATAGTCGTCCTGACCTGTTCCAGACGATCATCCTTCAATCCAAGATGACCGCAATAATACCGCGCCTCCTCGTCAAGATCGTAAAACGCGCCGGTTCGGCGCTGTTCGACGATTTCCTCGGAAAATGCAAGGTTCAGGCCGGCAAGCGTCTCTCTGATCATAGAAACGAAGAAGCCCGCCTCGCGCGCCCTGCCGGTCATTTCCCGGAGCAGGCCGGTCAGGTTCCGGGACCCCTCCTCTTTACGGACCAGAACGATCCGCCGATCGGCGAAGCGGGTCATCTTCTCTATCGCCGCCCGGGGATCGGCCATGGGATAA
>JAGODA010000086.1 GCA_017998475.1 Spirochaetota bacterium
GGGCGGGATGTATACGCATGTCCGCGAGCAGGAAGGCGGCGACGAAGGCCGCGCAGTACAGCGCGACCGGCGCGACGGCGCGTCGCGCGGCCAGACGCCTTCCGGTAATGACGCACCACAGATGAAGGCAGAAGCCGGCAGAGGCCCCGGCGGTGCCGCCGAGTAGAACGTACGAGACCAGTATCTTCGCCTGATGGAACAGTATGAGCCATTTGAACTCGGCGATGACGAAGTCTTCGAGCGCCTGGACGCGCACCCCCATAACGGCGAACGAAGCCGAATAGAGAAGGCAGAACGCGAACGCGCCCGCGAAAACCGCCGCCCCGACGGCAAAGGAGCGCCGCAGCGCGGTGGCGCGGTCCGCCATATCGCCGCCCGCGAACGCGGCGGCCAGACTTTTTCCGATTCCGATCATGTGTGAGTGTTCCGGTCAGGCCCCGATCGCCGCGCAAATCGCGTCCGCCGCGCGGATGCCGTCCACCGCCGAACTCACGATTCCCCCGGCATGGCCCGCGCCCTCCCCGACCGGATACAGGAACGGCAGTGATACCGACTGGAGATCGACGCCGCGGACGACGCGCACCGGCGAAGACGAGCGCGTCTCGGCGCCGATGATGACGCCCTCATCCCCTATAAAGCCTTTCATCTTCCTGTCAAAACTTTTTAGTCCCAGCGCGAGAGCGTCGGCTACCCAGCCCGGCAGGTACGAGCGCACGCGCGCGGGGGACACCCCGGGGCGGTAACTGGTCTCGGGGACGCGCTCGTCTTTCCCTCCGAAGAGAAAGGTGCGGATACGTTCGGCGGGAGCCGTCCACGAACCGCCTCCCGCTTCGTAAGCCGCGCGCTCGATACCCCTCTGAAATTCGATACCCGCAAGCGCTCCCTCGCCGAGATCGGAAGGGGCGACGGAAACGACGATCGCCGCGTTCGAAAACTTTCCGTCCCTCGCGGCGTAACTCATCCCGTTGACGCACAGCATTCCTTTCTCCGAGGATGAGTTGACGACCTCCCCGCCGGGACACATGCAGAACGAGTAGACGCCGCGTCCGCTTCGCGCGTCGTTGAAGGCCAGGCGGTATTCCGCTGCGGGGAGCAGGCCGTTCCCGGCGGCGTCGCCGTACCGGATACGGTCGATAAGGCGGGCCGGGTGCTCCACGCGCACACCGACCGCAAAACCTTTTTTCTCGAGCGCTATCCCCTCACGCGCGAGCATTTCGTACACGTCGCGGGCGGAATGCCCGGTCGCCATCACCACCGCTTTCCCGCGGTATTCGCCTCCCCCCGCGGTCAACACACCGGCCGCCCCGCCGCTTTCACGGACAAACCCGGTCACCCGTTCGCCGAAACGGATGAGGGATCCGGCCTCCTCGATCCGTTTACGTATCGCGCCGAGAACCGGAACGAGCCTGTCGGTTCCGATGTGCGGCCTCGCCTCGTACAGAATTTCCGGCGGCGCTCCGCATTCGACCATGGTGCGGAAGAACCACTCTACCTCCGGGCGGTGTATCCGTGTGGTGAGCTTGCCGTCGGAATATGCGCCCGCCCCGCCTTCTCCAAATAACACGTTGCTTTCAGCCTCCAGCCTGCCCGCCTCCTTCAGCGCGCGGATGTGCGCCATCCGCTCCTCCACCGGTCTCCCGCGCTCGAGCACCGAGACGCGCGCTCCGGCGTCGATCAGCCTCAGAGCGCAGAAGAGCCCCGCCGGACCCGCGCCCACAATGACCACCTCGAGTCCTTTCGGCGATCGAGGCGCCGGGGGACACGCGCGCGGCTCGTGTACGCTTACTCCCGGAAGCGCAAGCGCCGCACGGGCGGTTTCCTCCTGCAGATCGACCGCGACGCGGTACCGGAATACGATCCTCCTCCGGTCCCTCGCGTCAAGCGACCTGTGCTCGATGATCCATTCGGGATCGGAACGAAGGCCCAGGTGCTCGCGCAGGATCGGACCGATGGCGTCGGCGGATTCGCCCGGCGGAATCTCGATGTTGTCTATAACTAGTTTCATCGTAAAAAGAGGTGGACAGATCGGCCGATGTGTCCCATACTTCCGGGGCCATACCACGGCGGCCGTTCCACGACGGCTTGTACAACGGAACGCGCTTAATTGCAACAATAAGATCGAACAATGGACATACTCGACGACAGAAAAACGCTGAACCTCGCCAAGATCAGCAGCATAAACCGCCAGATCAATTCCAGCATGAATCTGCCGGAGCTGCTCACCGTCATTCTGGAGACCGCCCGCGAGATCCTCCACACGGCCGGGGCCTCGCTCCTGTTGTCCGACCCGTCGACGGGCGATCTCATATTCAACATCGTGCTGGGCGAACACAAGGAGGAAATAAAGGGCGAGAAGGTGCCGCGCGGAGTCGGAATCGTCGGAATCGTTGCGGAATCCGGGAAGCCCCTCATAGTCAATAACGCCCAGAATGACCCCAGGGTGTTCAAGGGTATCGACAGCAAATCGAGTTTCACGACGCGGAACATCATCTGCGTTCCCATGACCGTGCAGGAGCGCAATATCGGCGTGCTGGAGGCGGTCAATTCGATCGGCCGCGACGCGTTCGACGATCTCGACGTCGAGCTCTTGTCGTACATCGCCGGCCAGGCCGCCATCGCGATCACCAACAGGCGCCTCGTCGACGAGCTCACAAGCAGAGTCAAGGAGCTCACCGCCCTGTACGAGATATCCCAGACGGTCTCGTTCTCGCGCGCCGAGGGCGATCTTCTGGACACCATCATCGGCTCGATGCCGCGCTCGCTGGGGGTCAGCCGCGCCTCGCTTCTGCTGTACGACCGTGCGAAAAACGCCCTGGTGCTCCGGGCCGCCCACGGTTTCCCGGATGACGTCATCCCGGGGCAGGAAACGCCGATTGACGATTCCATCTCCGGACACGTTTTTCGCACCGGCGACCCGCTCATCGTCGCCGACAGGGAAAGCGAGATACCCTTTATCGGCATCGACCGCTGCCGTGTCTACCGCACCCCCTCGTTCATCTCCGTCCCGGTCCGGAGCGAAAACGATGTTATCGGCGTCCTCAACGTGACCGACAAGACCGACTGTTCCACCTTCAACGCGTTCGATCTGCGCGTGATGTCGACCATCGCCAATTACGTCACCGAGGCGCTGCGCAACATCCAGTACGAAAAAGACAAGGAAGCCCGGCGCCGCTTCGCCCAGGAACTCGACATCGCGGCGGAAATCCAGCGGAAGATCCTTCCGTCCATTCCCCCGGATTTCGGCAGCCATCGCATCGCCGCGTTCAACCGTCCGGCCAAGGAGGTCGGCGGGGATTTTTACGACTTTTTCAATTTCGGCGCGAACAAGTACGGGCTGGTCGTCGGCGACGTTTCGGGCAAGGGCATTCCCGCGGCGCTCTTCATGGGATCGGCGCGCAACGTCATCCGCGCCGAGGCCCGCATCAGCACCCAGCCGGAGCCCCTGCTGGTGCACTCGAACCGCTACGTCTACGACGACTCGGAATACGGGATGTTCGTTACGGCCTTCTACGTGCTCATCGACATTCACAATAGGCTTCTCACCTACGGCAGCGCGGGACACAACGATCAGCTGCTCATTAAAAAGCGCGACCGCCAGGCGGTGCACCTCAACGCCATGGGAAGGGCGCTCGGGCTCTCGGCGGAATCGGCCTACGAGGAAAGAGTATTCATCTACGAACCCGGGGACCTTCTGCTCCTTTTTACCGACGGGGTGCTCGACTACCTCGGAGAGGGAGATATCGACCGCGGCGAGGAGCGCCTCATCGAGATCGCCAACCGCCACTTCGACGACGACCCGTCGGTCATAATCGCGTACTTCCGCGACCTCATGTCCAATAATGCGGTTGACAATTACTTCATCGACGACTTCACTATTCTCTCCGTGAAATTCTGACCCCAGGACCGACCGTGAAAAAATACCGGGCGATATTCATCGGCGCGGGCGTGGCCATCCTCGCGCTGCTCTTCTACAGCTTCGGCGTTCAGAAAACCATCGACGACATCCTCGCCATGGGCTGGCGCTTCTGGATCATCGCCGGGATTTTTCTGTTCAACAATATCTTCATGACCGCGGCCTGGAAGGTGCTCATCAACCATCCGATCAGAGCGTCCTACTATCCGCAGCTCTTCCTCGCGCGCGTCGCGGGGGACTCCACCTCGTCCGTAAACGCGATGGCCTCGGCGGCGGGCGAAGCGCTCAAGGCGATCTATATCAGAGATGTGGTGCCCTTCAAGACCGGCCTCGCCTCGGTCGTCCTGGACCGCACCGTGCACATCATCTCGAACGTGCTCATGATGCTCACCGGCATCTTCATCAGTTTTTTCGTGCTCAATATACCGCTGTGGATCTCGACGGGGACCCTCGTCGCGTTCATCCTGGTACTTTACGCGATGATGATGGTGCTGAGGAAGCAGAGGCAGGGCTTCGTGCGCTATCTGCTGACGCGCGTTCCGCGACGCTGGCTCGACCGCTTCATGAACGAAAAGCGATGGGAAAAGGTCGACACGCTGGACGGCGAGATCGCGTTCGTCTTCAGCAGCAGGGAGACCATGAAGAGCTTCTACGCCTCGCTGGTAATCCACTACCTCTCGGGATTTTTCTTTTCCAGCCTGGAGATCTATCTGATCGTCATCTTCTCCGGCAACGAGATAAGCTTCGTGCACTCGATGTTTCTGTATATCTTCAGCATGTTTCTTACCAGCGTCATCTTCTTCATGCCGGCGAATCTTGGTACAAGCGAGGGGTCGTTCTCGCTCGCTCTCCGGTTCCTCGGCTATGACCCCGCCATAGGCCTCACCGTCGGTCTCATCAAGCGCCTGCGCACTCTGGTGTGGTCGCTTATCGGAATCCTGATACTCTTTTTCGCCGGCATGACCAGGAAAAACTGACGGTTTTGACCGCCGGTCCTCATTTCATATATTCGCAGCGGAAATAGCCGTCCAGCCTGAACGAATCCTTTTCCCGGTCGATGATGAGCGGAGAGGCGTTGGTAAACTCCACGATGTCGCGTTTTTCGCCTCCGGCCAGAAGCGAGCCCGCGAGCTTGGACAGATGAGGCAGGTGTCCCACGATCAGCACGTTGACGCCGAGAGCCTTCAGTTCATCCTCGATGGGGCGTATGGGATCGTCCGGATTGAGGAACGACCTCTCCTCGACCCGTACTCCTCCCAGCGCGAAAGACACCGCCTCGGCCGTTTCACGCGTACGCGCCTTCCCGCTGTGCAGTATCAGGGCGGGATAGAACGGCAACCGGCGCAAAAATTCCGAGAGGCGCTTCACCTGGGATCGGCCCTTGTCGGACAGCGGCCGTTCCGGGTCTTTTTCCGAAGCGACGGCGTCGCCGTGCTGCACCAGGATAATCTTCACCGCGGCACCCCCTTCCTTCCCATTTTTTTGTTCGAGTATACCCGATGGACCCGCGACAAGGCAAACAAAATCCGGGTAAAAACTGTTTGATTATTCGCGCCCGATGGACCTCTAGTAGCGGAATCAGCGGTACCGTGACAGACGGCGGACGGAGGCGGGATGATTCGCAGGCTCTACCATCGGTTCAGGGGAACTCCGTGGTATCGGAAGAAGAAAAAGGTGCTCGTGCTCGAAGGCGGCGGCATGCGCGGGATATTCCTTACCGGCGTGCTGCAGTCCTTTACGGACCGGGGATACTTCCCGTGGAGGCTCATCATCGGCTCGTCGGCCGGCGCCCTGACCGGAACGGCCTACGCCGCCCGGCAGATACATCTGGCCCGCGACGCCTTTTTTACCGAGCTCCTGGCGGGACAGTTCATCAAACTCACCAACATCCTCCGCCCCGATAAACATATACTCAATCTGGACTGGATGGTCGACACCATCATTCAGGGGGCCGAACCCCTGGACGTGCGCGCGCTTTCCCGCTCCTGCCCTGTGCTCATCACCGCCACCGACTGCCGCCCGGACAACCAGCCCCGGACGCTGTATCTCAGCTCGCGCAAAGACCCCGTCGCGACCGCCCTCAAGGCGACCGCGGCCATTCCCGTGCTGTACCGCGGTTTCGTGGAGTACGGCCCCCATCATTTTCTTGACGGTGGGCTTCTCGACCCGATCCCCTACGGCAGGGCACTGGAGATGGGATACGACGAGGACGAGATCGCGGTTGTCGTTACACGACATCGAGGATACCGGAAGAAGGAGGAGTCATTCTGGGTGAAGTCACTGTACGAGTCCTACTACAGGGACCACCGCTACCGTTTCCTCGTGGAGGCGATCGGCAGCAGGTTCCACCTGTATAACAGGGCGCTCGACGACCTGGAACAGCGGCACCGGGGGATCGACGTGATTTATCCCCCGGAGAACTTTCGCGTCGACCGGCTTACCCGCGACGGGAAACGGATAATGGAAGGTTTCGCCCAGGGGGTAATCGCCGGAAGGGAATATCTCCGGCGCCTGCGAAACTGAGCGGAAAACTATTTCTTCGGAGGCTTCACCGATTCCCTGTCGAATCCGCCCTTTATCTTTTCCATGCTTTCCCGGTGTTTGCCCATTATCTCCTCGTACGCCTTGCGGTAGGCCTCCCGTACGGCCTGAAGGGCCTCGTAGTTTCTGCGCTGCTGCGCGGCCACCTTGTTCGACTCCTCCTTTATCCGGTTGAAGGTATCGTAGATGTCGGCCTTTTCCCTGCCGTAGCGTTCGAGGATGCCCTCAATCGAGGCCGCGGCGCTCTCGTTGAGAAGGGCGTCGTCCTCGAGGTCCTGCTGCATAACCGACAGTTCCTCGCCGGCCTTCTCTATATCCTTCTTTCCTGCGGCCTTTCCGCCGGCGAGTCTGGAATCGAGTTCTCCCAGCTTTCCGGACGACTTCGCGCTCCGCTCACCCATGGTGCCGATATAACCTTCGAATTTCCGGGCGCGCCCCGCGGCATCGCCTTCCAGCTCCTCGTCGCGCGCCGCCTTCCATGCCGCCATTTCGGTCTCATCCGGGTCTTCCGCCGGAGACTCCGCAAGGCCGATCCGC
The DNA here is from genome assembly GCA_017998475.1 of Spirochaetota bacterium. Lineage (GTDB taxonomy): Bacteria > Spirochaetota > UBA4802 > UBA4802 > UBA5368 > MVZN01. The sequence continues at coordinate 6,992 of JAGODA010000086.1, forward strand.
GCCTTTGTGGACGGCCCGAGCTTTTTGGAGCCGTAGGGATTGCGCACCTCGAGCGCCCCCTCCTTCATTTCGACGCGCGAATCGGCCCCGTCGCTCACGCCCACGAGGAAATCGGTGCCGCGCACCGAACAGACCGTCGTCGGTGTGACGACCTTGCGCTCCGAGCCGCGTGCCAGCTTCTGAAAGCGCGCGTTGATAGCGCCGGAAATCACCGATACCGATCCCGAGTCCCTCACGGTAACGCTGCCTATCCTCACCCTGCTCTTTTCCATTACGCGGATCTCGCTTCCATCCCCGTAGGAAAGGACCGCGAGGCCCCCCGCCCCCGTGATGACCGTGTCTCCATCAACGAGTTTTCCGCCGAGCCCGGCGCCTGACGGCTTCCCGTCCCGGACGATGGTGACGTCTCCCACCAGAAAGGAGAACTCGAGTGCGAACGCGCCCTCCGCGCCCGCAGCGATGACCGCCGCCGCGAATATCGCCATTACCGCGCGAGCAATCCCAGTCCTATTCATTTTCGGCCTCCTTCTTCATATAGCTCATACCGATAAGGGTGATATCGTCGCCCGGGCGCTGAGTTCCGCTGAATTCCATCACCCTTTCGAATATCTTCTCGACAAGCTCGTGTATGTCCAGATTCCCCAGGCTTTTCAGCAATTCCAGGAAAACCCCCTGTCCCATGATCCGGTCGTTCGATCCCGTCAGCTCGAACACCCCGTCGGTGTAGAAGATCAACCGGTCCCCGGGTACGATCTTCACGCTCTCATTCCTGTACACGGAGTTTTCGAAAATCCCTACGAACGGGCTGTTGGGATCGAGAAACTGGTAGCTTCCGTCCGCTCGCATGACCGCGGGAGAGGGGATGCCGGCGTTGCAGTAGGTTAGCGTCTCTGCCGCCAGGTCGAACAGCCCGTAGAAAATGGTGACATAGTTGTAACTCATCCTTTTCTGCGAACCGATCAGGAAGCTGTTTACCTCTCCCATAAACTCGGATGGCACCGGGCCGGAGGTGCGGACGGAGCTGATGGCGGTCTTTACCATCGCCGAATACAGAGCCGCCGGCACCCCGTGCCCCGAGACATCGGCGAAGACGAACGCGAAGAGGTCCCTGTCGTAAAAGATAAAATCGAAAAAGTCGCCGCTGACCTTTTCGACCGGCCTGAACTTGAGGGCGAGGTCGAAACGGTCTATCTCGGGCAGAGCCGCCGGAAACAGGCAGCGCTGGAGGTTAGCCGCAATATCGAGCTCCTTTTCGATTTCGACGTTACGCGCGTTCATCTCCTCGTTGAGCGTCTCCAGCTCCTGGTTCTTCTTCCGGAGCTCCTCGAGCAGGGCGCGGTTCTCGAGCACGAGCCGCCGTGCCTCGAGCGCCCTTTCCACCGAAATGCTTATCTGTTCGTTCTTGAAGGGCTTAAGAATGAAGTCCGTCGCGCCGCTCTGGAGGGCGGAGATGGCGATATCGATATCCCCGTACCCCGTTATGAGGATTACCGGGATTCCCGAGTCCACAAGCTGGACCCGGTCGAGGAACTCGATACCGTCCATTCCGGGAAGATTGACATCGGCTATGATAACGTCGACCGCGCCGAGGTTTTCCGAGCGGAGGGCCTCTTCGGCGCTCGCGTATCCCCTCGCCGAATACTCTTTTTTAAGAATACGGCATATGAGGTCGCTGACGAGCTTGTCGTCGTCGATAACCACCACGTTGGCCCTGGCGCGCGGCTCCTCTCTCCCCACGGTCACCTTCCCTCATCCAGCCCGTTCAGATACAGTCGTATTCCGGCCCAGTACGCCGGATGACTGAACTGCCGTTTGGAACGGACGCCCTGCTTGGCCCGCTCGAAAGCGGAGGTGATGTCGGCCCCCGCGGCGATCTCACGGTAATATATATCGACAAAAACCGCGTTGTTGACGTCGTGCACCGCGGCGTCGTTCAGCACCAGCGCCCCCGCGCCCGCAAGTCCCGCGTACCGCGCGAACTCCGAATATCCCATCACCCCGAACGCCTCGCCGGAAGGCAGGTAGAGTAGCGAAGACCGTTTCACGACAGCGTCAAACGGCACGCCTCCAACGGAAAGCGTTCCCGCGAGGGGGTTGAACACGATCTCGGCCATGATATGCCCGGGCCCCGATTCGAGGACGGTCCGCGCGCTCCACGCGATGCCGGACTGCCGAAGGGCGACCCGCTCGAGGTCATGGTACAGCGCCGTCCCCGCCCCACCCACGAGGCTGAGCCCGGGGCGTATCGGGTCATAATCGCGAAGCGCGGACAGGATGGAAGAACAGTACATCACGCGATGGGTCTCATCGAGCATCGTCTTTTCGCCGGCGATCTCGAAGGGAACCTGCTCCAGGTCGCCGTCCACGATGAAGACGACGGACTGCTTTGCCCGGTAATAATTTTCAAAGGGCTTCAGCATCGCCGCGAGCTGGCGCGAAACGGCCGCTACCCCGCCGAAAGCGCCGATCGCCTCGCGATAGCGTTCCGCGAGCGATATCGCTCGCTCGTATCCCCCCTCTATACGGACGGGCTCTATGAACTGCCGCGCAATCGTCCAGCCCAGGATATCGTTCCCGTTCCTGACCAGGTAGATGACAACGGCATTTTCGGGAATGCGCCGCTGAAAGGCTTCCAGCGGTATGGTGCGCGCGAGCGCGCCCGCCTGAAGCTTCGGGTGCGCGTTAAGAAGCCGGATAAATCGCTCCCTCCCCGCGATCCTGTCGCGTATCGCCCCGAATTCGCGGACCGCCTCGCGCGGTATGCCGGCGGCCATATCCGGGAAGCGCGAACGAAGCTGCAGCTGTTTCTTGTTTTCGGCATAGACGAGCGCGGAGAGGTAGTCCCTCCTGCTCATCCTGTATGAAATCATAAAGTCGAGGCTCTGCTCGACGAGGTCGATTCTGTCGAACACCCGGAAAACGCCAGGGGTTTCATCGAGCGCCCCGAGGCCTTCCAGCATCCGCGATTCGACCACGGTCCATTCCTCATCGGACGCCCCCTTCTTCTTCAAAATACGCGCGAGGCCGAGTCGTGCGCCGAGCATCTCGGCTATATACCGCAACTCCCCTCCTGCAGTCCCCAGCGCATCCACCCTGACCGACGCTTCGTCGAACCTGCCAAGCGAAATCTCGTTCTCCAGGAGCAGAAGTTCGAAGCGTGTCACGAGCGGATGCTTCCCGGCGACCAGCGCCCGGCCCGCTTTTGCCGATTCATAGGAATCATGAAAACGCGAGGCCCTGAGCAGTTCGGTGCCGAGGGCGTACTCGTACGAGGCGCGAACCGCGGGAATCCTCACCTTTCCGGCCGAGGCTCCTATTGTTCCCAGGACGGTGAGCGCGTCACCGTAGCGACGCTCGGCCCTGTTCAGCTCGTACATCCGCATGAAAACCGGGAAGAGGTCCATCCAGAACGCCGCCGCCGCTATGCGATCGAGATCGGTCGTGCCGAGGAGCGCGTGTACGCTCGAAAACCGTTCGCTTTGCGAGTAGGCCTTCATCACCGCGGCGAGTGGAAACGGCGAAAGTCTGTCGAAGCGGCCGCCTTCTTCCATAAGGGGGACGGCGCGTGCCCTTATGCGGTCCCCGTCGCTTTCGCGGAAGAGGGCCAGAATGCCCGCCGCGCGTCCTTCCGTAATTTTAAGTCCGCCGGTCCCGCCTCCGAGCATCGCGATCTTGCATGCCTCCCGGGGCGAGAACGGCGTACCGGCGCCGATACCCGCCACCACACCGCGCGCCTCGCTCTCCCTTCCGGCAAGGAACAGGTATTCGGCGATGAGC
>JAGODA010000087.1 GCA_017998475.1 Spirochaetota bacterium
TGCTGAACGCACCGAAATACGGGAACGACCACGAGCTTCCCGACGCCTTCGCCCGCGAGGTCGTGCGGATTTTTCATTCCGCTCTCGCGCGGCATCTGAACTCGCGTGGAGGGCCGTATGTTCCCGGGTTTTACTCCTCGACCTCCCACGTCGGCTTCGGACGGCACACCGGGGCCCTCCCGAGCGGAAGGCGTTCGGGCGAGCCCTTCGCCGCCAGCCTCGACCCCTCCCAGGGCCGCGACCGCCTGGGCCCCACGGCGCTCCTCAACTCAGTCGCCAGGATTGAGTCCGATCTGGCGCCCAACGGATATGCCCTCAACCTGCGGTTCGACCCGCAAACGGTGGCCGGAGAACGCGGGCTTTCCGTTTTGACGGCGCTCGCAAAAGGCTTCTTCTCTTCGGGGGGGATGGAGATGCAGTTCAACGTGATCGATCCCGCCGCGCTCGAGGAGGCCCGGCGGAAGCCCGGATCGCACCCGGGGCTCGTGGTGCGCGTCGCGGGCTACTGCGCGTACTTCGACGATCTGCCCGACTCGGTAAAAGGCGAAATCATCGCCCGGACCAGACTTGGTTTATAAACAGCGTTCCGAAACACCATTCCGTTATCGGCTTCGCGTTCGATCCTTTCGCGCGTGAGATCACCGCCCCCGGCCCGGGGATCTGTATTATTACACTTTACTTTTTTTGAATTGACTTTTCCCGCCCGGCACCGCATGATCCCGCGCACGCATGACTCAGGAGACGTTTCCCCACAGGGCTTCCCCCCTGCGCGCACCGGCCCGCAGAGTCCCGCCGGCACGAGAGCCATAGCCCGACAAGGAGGATTGTATATGCAGACAACCTACAGGATCTACCCGTACCGCTGGATGGTTCTTCTCGTTTTCGCCGTGCTGAACGGCGTGATACAGCTGGACTGGATAACCTTCGCGCCGGTCACGGTGGATGCCATGGCGCTGTACGGCGTCTCCGCCTTCTGGATCGTGCTGCTTTCCATGTCGTTCATGCTCGTGTACCTCGTCATGAGCGTACCGGCGTCGTACATCATCGGGCGCTATGGAATCCGCGTCGGTGTGGGAATCGGCGCCGCACTCACCGGTGTTTTCGGCTATCTCCGCGGAGTGGGAGGCGAAAGTTACTCCGCCGTGTGTCTGGCACAGTTCGCGCTGGCGGCGGCCCAGCCCTTCATCATGAACGCGATCACCAAGGTGGCCGCGGAATGGTTCCCCATCAACGAACGGGCGACGGCTTCGGGAATCACCGCGCTTTTCCAGTTTATCGGGATCATCATAGCCATGGCCGCCACGCGTCCTATCGCCGAAATGTTTTTGCCGGCGGGAAGCACCGCCCTGACCCTGCCGGCGATGAAATCGATGCTTACGGTTTACGGGTATGTTTCTATTATTTCGGCAGTGCTATTCATCCTTTTCGCGCGCGACAAACCCCCTTCACCGCCGGACGCGGAATCGGCCGAAGAACGATACGGCATGTTCGACGGGCTGCGCCACCTTTTCCGGCAGCGCGACATGATCTTTCTGCTGCTGATTTTCTTCATCGGCCTCGGGATGTTCAACGCCATCACCACATTCGTCGACCTCATTCTCGCGGGCAAGGGCTATAAAGCCGGCGGTCACGAGGCGGGAGACATAGGCGCACTCATGATGGTTGCGGGAGTGCTGGGGGCCGTTGTCGTTCCGATTTTCTCGGACAGGTTCATGAAACGGAAGCTCTTTCTGGTGATCTGCATGCTGGGCCTCATACCGGGGCTTGCCGGGCTGACTTTTGCGTCCTCCTATGCCCTTCTCCTCATCGCCAGCGGAGTTTTCGGATTTTTTTTCATGGGGGCGGCCCCGATCGGTTACCAGTACGCCGCCGAGGTGAGCCATCCGGCCCCCGAGTCGACCTCTCAGGGGATGATCGTACTTTCGGGACAGATTTCCGGCACCATCTTCATCACGCTGATGGCCATACTGGGGCATGTCACCATCGAGGCCATGGCCGACGCTAACAGGGCCGAAAGCACCATCACGCTCACTCCGTTCATGATCGGCTTCATCGCGCTGGCACTTGTAAATGTGATGCTGAGCTGCCTGATGAAAGAGTCAACGCTTGTGAAGGAGGAGACTTCGTAATGCGTGTTTTACCGGTATGGTTCGGTCGCGGGTAATACCCTTCGCCCCACTGTAACGACCGCGCCGGGCGGGAGTGGTCGCGCCGGTGGCCGTTTTTCTCACGCGGCGCATCGGCGGGATCGACTCACATCAGCCCGCGGTACGCCCCGCCGTCTATGAGGATCGTTTCTCCCGTGATATAAGCGGCCCGCTCCGAGGCAAGGAACGCGACGAGCGCGCCGAACTCATCCGGGGAGCCGATGCGCCCCGCGGGTATCCCGGCCGTGATCGCGCTTCGGGCATCGTCATATGACATGCCGGATTTTTCGCTCATGCCTGTTATAAGGCTCTCGACACGATCCGTCATGATGTAGCCGGGCGCCACGGTATTGCAGGTGATGTTGTGAGGGGCGAGCTCGCCGGCGAGCGTCTTCATGTACGCGACCACGCCGACGCGCGATACGTTGGAGAGCGCGAGGTTCGGAGCCGGCTGTTTTACGGTTATCGACGTGGAGGCGATGATGCGGCCCCATCCGCCGCGCTTCATGGCGGGCAGAAAGGCCTGCACAAGGCCGATGGTGCTGAGAAGGTTGAGCTCCAGGGCTTTCCGGAAATCGTCGGGAGCGAAATCCTGCGCGGTGCCCGGCGGCGGCCCGCCGGCGTTGGCGAACAGCACATGTACCTCGCCGAAGCGCCCGAGCGCCTGCCCGGCGAAGGCCTCGACGGCCGAGGCGTCGCCGACATCGCATGGAGCGGCGAATACATCCACCCCGTAATTATTACGGAGTATCTCCGCGGTCTCCCGAATCGCGTCGGCATCCCTCGAACAGAGAGCGAGCCTCGCTCCTTCGGCGGCGAGCGCGTGGGCCACGGCGCGGCCGAGCCCCCTGCTCGATGCCGTTACGACGGCAACTTTGTCCCGCAATCCAAGATCCATTCGCGCACCTCCTCCCCGTCACTCATCGTATCATGCGCGGGAGTATCCGTCAAGGGTTCCCGCTCTTCAGGCAATCTCGACGGGTCCGCTCTCCGTAATCCGAAACAGGCGAAGCCTGGTCAGCCGGACGCGATGGAGTTCTCCCGCCGGCAACTCCGCCAGCGCCATGACCGCGCGGTCGATGCGAAGCGCGTTCGCGTCGCCCGCGGAAAGCATGAGGCGCACTCCCTCGTTGTCGAAGCCTGCCTCGAGAACCGCGTCGTCGAAAGTGATCTCGCTTGTTCCCTTTTTCGTCTCGCGCGTGAATGGGATGCGCGATTCGATGTTCCTTTTAATAATCGCTATAATCGCCCCGTCGTCCGTCTCGACCGAGTACTCGATCGCGCCGGTGACCGCCATCAGGGACTCCTTTGAGTCAATGAGACGCGCGGATTCCACGCGAACGCCCTCGGGAAGCCGCTCGTTCATACTGCCCGGTAGCGTGGACGTGTCAATTTCCTCGTACAGGTCGACGTCGAGAAGCTCGCACACGCTTTCGACTCCCAATGGCAGCGGATAACCGGCGGCGATGCGCTCGCGCTTGTTGAAGCCCTGCGAAAATGAAACCGGGACCCCGGCCATGCGTAGCGAGCGTTTGACGATCTCGATGAAATCGATATGGGGCACGTACCGCGCGAAGCCGGTCTTGGAAAGGCGCAGGCGCGCGCGGCACGCGACCGCGTACTTTCGTTCGAACGCCCGCACGGAGTCTTCGTTCGCGATGAGTTCCCGCACAGGGCGCGTCGATTTTTTCTCGAGGGATGACGGAGCGGAGCAGGCCCTTTTCTGCAGATCCACAAGCCTCTCGAAGCCGGTCTCCACGGCGTCCCAGGGAAAGACCTCGTGGTCCGGGCGCGGCTCCAGAAACGATCTCCACCCGGGCAATTCCCCATCGAGGCGTCTTTCCCAGATACCGTAATTGAAGTGTTCGCTCCACGAATCGAGCCTCGCTCCGTCCCTGTACGCGCCGAGGACCACCGCCGCCAGGCGCTCGTCGCCCCGCGCGAGCACCCCTTCCAGCACGGAAGACTCCACGTTGTGGTTCTTGATGGTGACCTGGCGCGGAACGCCGCGCTTGAGCCTCCGCACCGCGTCCAGAAAATAGGCCGCGTCCATCTGGCGTGACCACTGAAATGGAGTAAGCGGTTTCGGCACGAACGGGGATACGGTTACATTGATATCTTTTTTCCCCCTGGCCTGGGCGGAAATCCTTTTCAACAGCGCGATCGTCTCCGCGGCCTCATCGGTCCTTTCGCAGCCGGGCAGACCGATCATGAAATAGAGCTTGAGCGTGTGCCATCCCCGCTCGAAAACATGCGCGACGATGGACAGCAGATCGTCGGTGGAGATCCTCTTGTTCGCCATGGCCCGCATTTCCTCGGAGGCGGATTCCACGGCGAATGTGAGAGAGGCCTTCCGGAGAGAGGATATGCGCTCGATGATGGGAAGCGTGCCGGTGTCGACACGCAGTGAGGGAAGCGACACCGACACTCCGCGCTCGTTGAGGCGGGGCAGGATCCCGTTGAGAAGCGGGACGAGGTGACGGTAATCGCTGATGGACAGCGACGCGAGGGTGAGTTCATCATATCCCGAGTTCTCGAGTACGGTCATAATGCCCTCGGAGAGCACGCCCGGCGAGAACTCCCTGCAGGGAAGGTCGTAATAGCCCGCGTGGCAGAAGCGGCACATATTGGAGCAGCCGCGTGTCACCTCGACGATCGCCCGGTCCTGCGCGACCCGTATGTTCGGCACGATCGGGCGAAGCGGAAAATGCGGCGAGGCCGCGCGGTACGATCGCTTTCTCACCCTTTTCCCCTCCACGGCCGCGAGTCGTCCGTTCAGGCGCACGTAACGGTGAAGCGAGGGGACGTATACGCCTTCGATCTCCTCCAGCATGGCGAGCGAACTGAATTTCGACAGGCCCTGCCGTTTCGCCCGGCGCAGGCACTCGACGATTTCGACGATGCCCTCTTCGCCGTCGCCTAAAAAGAACGCGTCTACGAACTCCCCCATCGGCGCGGGATTACACGCGGCCTCGCCGCCGGCGATTACCAGCGGAGCGGTCTCGCCCCGTTCGGCCGACGTGAGGGATATTCCGCCGAGATCCAGCACCTGGAGCACGTTCGTATACAGAAGCTCGTGCGAGAGATTGAAGGCGATCATATCGAGTTCACCGAGCGGGGTGCGCGTTTCAAGCGAGAAGAGGGGCAATCCCAGTCCGCGCAGACGCGCTTCCATGTCCGTATCGACAGTGAAGACACGCTCGCATGCGGCCCCCTCGATTGAGTTCACTTTATCGTAGAGGATGCGGATACCGTGGTTGGACATCCCCACCTCGTACAGATCGGGATAACATACCGCCATGCGGAATTCCGCCTCCGGCTTGCGGACCTGGTTGTATTCCCCGCCCGTGTACCGGGCCGGCTTCTGGACTTCGGCGAGCAGTCCCGCTATCTGATCATCCCTGAGCGGCGGCATCCGCTGCCTCCCGCAAACGTTCGCTAAGTGTGATAAAGTCGGCCACCGACATGTCTTCCCCCCGTATCCTCGAGTCCAGGCCCATTCCCGCAAGAACATCCGCCACCGTTTCCCGGTCAAGCGCAATATGTGGAGACTCCGCAAGAGCTTTCAGAAGCGTCTTCCTGCGGCCCCAGAAGGCCGATTTTACCAGAAGATGAAAGAGCGCGAGCGCCTCCCCGCCGAGTGCCGTGTCCTGACGCAGGTCGAGCCCGATGAACACCGAAACCACGTCCGGTCGCGGATAGAAACACTCCGGGGGTATGGAAAAGAGCGTGCGCGCGCGGTAATAGATGCCGAGCGAGACGGACAGGGCCCCGTACTCGGAGCTTCCGGGGGCGGCGGTGATGCGCCGGGCCATCTCCCTCTGGAGCATGACGTAGACGGACGGTATCCGGTATTCCGCGGCGATCCTGAAAAGCGCTTCAGACGAACAATAATACGGAAGGTTCGAAACCGCCTTCGTGAAACCGGGCTCGGGAACCTGTTTAAGAAAATCGCCGTGTATGAGTTTCAGCCGCTCGTTTCCCGCGAAGCGCTGTGAGAGAAAGCGCACGAAGCCCGCGTCGACCTCAACGGCCGTGACCGAAGCGGCCCTTTCCAGAAGCCCCTCCGTGAGCGCGCCGAGTCCCGGCCCTATCTCGAGCACGCGGTCGCCGTCGGCCACGCCGGCGGCGGACAGAATCTTCCGCACCATGCCCGCATCGCACAGGAAGTTCTGCCCGAGCTTTTTGTTCGGCGAGAGCCCGAGCTCTCTGGCCGTCTGAATTATTTCGTTTCTGTTCATTCGAATGGTACAATCCCGCCGCGCTCGCCGGATACGCGGCCGGCCACGCCAGCGTGAAACATCACGGCGGGCCATTCCGAAGTCAATTATTTTACACGGCCGTAATAAAGTAAATAAATTTACTCATGCACGGCGGCGCGCCGTGCGCCGATCTGTTTCGGTCGTGTTAAATTCGCTCGCCCGCGGGCCGCCGAGGCCCGTTGAATATTGACAGAAGCCGGGAGCGTGCTTTGCTGTGTTTCAAGAAATTTATTTCCGGGGGACAACCGACAATGAACACCGGCGACATCGTATGGATTCTGATCGCGACCGCCCTGGTCATGATCATGACGCCCACGCTCGCCTTCTTCTACGGCGGGCTCGTACGCAAGAAGAACATTCTCTCCATCCTCATGCAGTGCATGGTCATACTCTGCGTCATCTCGATCCAGTGGGTGCTGTTCGGCTACAGCCTCGCCTTCGGGCCGGACAAAGGCGGCATCATCGGAGGCCTCGAATGGGTCGGCCTCGCCGGGGTCGGCCTCGAGGCGCACGACACCTACATGAGCACCGTGCCTCACCAACTCTTCATGGCCTTCCAGATGATGTTCGCCGTTATCACCCCGGCGCTTATCGTGGGAGCGTTCGCCGAGCGCATCAGGTTTTCAGGCTTTCTGCTGTTCACGTTTCTCTGGGCCACCCTGGTGTACGACCCGATGGCGCACTGGGTATGGGCGAAGGACGGCTGGCTCGCTTCCATGGGAGCGCTGGACTTCGCCGGCGGCACCGTTATACACGTCAACGCCGGCATCGCCGCCCTGGTATTCGTGCTGCTTCTCGGCAAGCGGACGGGGCTCGACCACAGCAGGGCGCCCCACAACCTTCCCTTCGCCGTGCTTGGAGCGGGCTTCCTCTGGTTCGGATGGTTTGGATTCAACGCCGGCAGCGCGGGCTCTGCCGGGCCACTCGCGGTTTCGGCATTCGTCAATACCAATACGGCCGCCGCGGCGGCGGGCGTCACATGGATGATGCTCGACTGGGCCATCAACAGGGTCCCCACCATGCTCGGAGTGGCGACAGGGCTCGTCGCGGGTCTCGTCGCCGTGACACCGGCCGCGGGATACGTCACCCCGCTTTCCGCCCTGCTCATAGGCGCGATCGCCAGCGTGGCGTGTTTCTTCTTCGTGACGAAGGTGAAGGCGTGGTTCGGGTACGATGATTCGCTGGACGTTTTCGGGGTGCACGGGGTCGGCGGGATCGTCGGAGCCCTGGCCACGGGCCTGTTCGCCACGACCTCGATCAATCCGGCCGGCGCGGACGGCCTGTTCTACGGAAACGCGCATCAGCTCTGGGTCCAGTTCGTCACCACCGCGGTCGCGATCCTGTTTTCGGCGGTGATGACGTTTGTTCTCTTCAAGCTTGTCGACGCTCTGGTCGGCATGCGTGTTGACGTGCGGGATGAGAATATCGGCCTCGACCTCACCCAGCACCATGAAACCGGCTATACGCTGCACGACTGAGTCGGCGGGGCCCCATTACGAGCGGACAGGAGGATTTCAATGAAATACGTAATAGCGATTATCAGGCCGCACAAGCTCGAGGAGGTGATGCGCGAGCTCGACGCGGAGGAGGTGTATCTGCGCACCGTTTCCGAGGTGCTCGGATGCGGCCGGCAGAAAGGCATTACCGAAGTGTACCGCGGAGTGAAGGAAGCGGGAAACCTGCTACGCAAGGTGAAGATCGAGATAGCGGTAAACGACGCCTACCTGGAGCCGACCATCAACGCCATAATCCGGGGGGCCCGTGAAGGCGAAATAGGGGACGGCAAGATATTCGTTCTCGACCTGAACGAATGCGTCCGCATCCGGACCCAGGAACGCGGGGGGGAGGCGATCGGATGAGCCTCCCGGGGGCGCGGCCAATATTAAATCAATGTTAAATAAGGCTTTAATACCGGGTTTTCGCCCCGTACTTGTTTGACAAATTTGTACCGGAGACTTTAGTTTCACATCAGATTACAACTCTTTCTGGAGGAATCATGAAACGCACCGAAGTGATCTTAGCGGCCGATAGAAGCTACCTGGCGGAACGGGAGAAGGACGTTCCGATTTCCCGGTATTTCGGGGAGGATACATTCAGCACCACGACCATGCAGGAGAAGCTCCCGGCGGCGGTTTTCCACCGGCTTCAGGATACGACCCTCCGGGGCAAGAAGCTGGACCCGGAAACGGCGAACGCCGTGGCTCACGCCATGAAGGAGTGGGCGATCGAAAAGGGCGCGACACACTACTGCCACTGGTTCCAGCCGATGACCGGATCGACCGCGGAAAAGCACGACGCCTTCATCGAGTTCACCGACGAGGGGACACCGATAGAGCGCTTCTCGGGGAAACAGCTCGTCCAGGGCGAGCCCGACGCGTCGAGCTTCCCCAGCGGCGGCATCCGCTCCACCTTCGAGGCGCGCGGCTACACCGCCTGGGACATCTCCAGCCCCGCCTTCATCCTCAAAAGGGGCATCGGGACCGCTCTCTGCATTCCGTCGGTGTTCATATCGTATTCGGGTGAAGCGCTCGACAAGAAGACTCCGCTCCTGCGCTCCATCGAGGCAATCAACACCAGCGCCATCAACATGCTGAGGGTCCTCGGCAACAGGAAGGCGCGCAGAGTATACGCGACGCTCGGGCCCGAGCAGGAATACTTCCTCATCGACCAGGATTACTATTACAAGCGTCAGGACCTGCTTCTCGCGGGAAGGGCCGTTCTCGGCGCCGCGCCCCCCAAGGGGCAGGAGCTCGAAGACCATTATTTCGGAAGTATAAAGGAGCGTATATTCTCCTTCATGCACGATGTGGAGGAAGAGCTTTACAAGCTCGGCATCCCCGCCAAGACCCGTCATAATGAAGTGGCCCCCAGCCAGTATGAGCTCGCCCCGCTCTTCGAGGAGGCCAACCTGGCCGTCGACCACAACCAGATCCTCATGGAAACGCTCCGCTCGGTGGCGGTTAAACACAAACTGGCCGCCCTTCTGCACGAAAAGCCGTTTGCGGGCATCAACGGTTCGGGCAAGCACCTCAACTGGTCCCTCGCCGACGACCAGGGAAACAACCTCCTCAATCCGGGCAAAACGCCCCAGGACAATATTCAGTTTCTCGTTTTTCTTGTGGCGACCATCCGCGCGGTCTTCCATCACGCCGATATCCTGAGGGCCGCGGTCGCTTCGTCCGGAAACGACCATCGGCTCGGCGCGAACGAGGCACCTCCCGCGATCATTTCGGTATTCCTCGGCGAACAGCTGAGCGCCATCCTGGATGACATCGAGAAAGGAGTGGTGAGCAACGGGACCAACGGCGCGATTATCGACATGGGGATCTCGAAGCTGCCGGTACTCTCCAAGGACAACACCGACCGCAACCGGACCTCGCCGTTCGCCTTCACAGGGAACAAGTTCGAGTTCCGCGCGGTGGGCTCTTCGCAGTCCATTTCATTTCCGGCCACGGTGCTCAATACCATCGTCGCCGAAAGCCTGGACGTACTCGCCGAAAAGATCGCGGCAAAGGGCGAAAACACCAGGCAGGCCACTCTCGACGTGCTGAAAGACGAAATCAAAGCGGTCAAGAGCGTGCTTTTCATGGGCGACAACTACTCGAAGGAGTGGGAGGCGGAGGCCGCTCGAAGGGGACTTCCGAACAAGAAGACCTCATACGAATCTCTGCCCGACCTCGCCACACCCAAGGCCGTCGCGCTCTTCGAGAAGTACAGAGTGCTCTCCTCGGTCGAGCTCAAATCGCGGTACCATGTCCGGCTGGAACGCTACGTCAAGGAGATCGACATCGAGGCCGGCTCGCTGTGCAACATGGTCGAGTGCCAGGTCCTTCCGGCGTCGATCCGTTACCAGAGGGAACTCGCTTCCGCGATCACCGGCACGGCGCAGGCGCTGGGAAGCGACGCGTCACTCGCCCCGCAGAAGGAGCTTCTGTCATCCCTGGTCGGCCTTATCGGCGACACCATGAAGCTCGTTGTCGAACTTAAGAAGAATATCGAGCACGCCAAATCGCTCGGCTCCGAGGAGGAAAAGGCGGCCGCGTTCGGCTCGAAGGTCCGCGGAACGATGAACGCGATCCGCGCCAAGGTGGACGCCGTCGAGCTTATGATCGATGACGAGCTCTGGCCGCTTCCCCGTTACTGGGAGATGCTCTTCATCAAGTAACGCGAATAACACCACAAAAAAGAGAGCCCCGTCGCGGGGCTCTCTTTTTTGACCGGCCGGCCTCAGAACCTGAGGTATTCCCTGTCCTTCCTGTTGATGAACTGTATGTGCGAATGCTTGCCCTTTTCCCGCGCCTCCCC
>JAGODA010000088.1 GCA_017998475.1 Spirochaetota bacterium
CCGCGCGGCGGCTGCGGCCCGCCGTAGCCGCGAAAGCCGAAGGTGTTGACAAGCTCCCGACAACCCTGGGGCATGCCGGACATGGACGCGCCTTCGGGCACCTCGATGTCGCCCGCGGCGAGTCCGGCTGCCAGCCAGTGCACCCAGCCGCGCGCCATGGGATGGCGGTCGACGAAAGCGATGGCGAGCGAAGCGGCGCCTGCCGGCACCCCGGTTATCTTCAGGTGCGGTGAGACGTTTGCGCCCCCGTGTATGGCCTTCATGGCGTGTCGTGCGGGAATAAGGCCGCCGTCGGGAAACGAATCGGAGACCAGCCGCATGTGGTGCCTCCTGTACGAATTGTACGCCCGCGATCGTCCCGTCGGGCGACGGGTACGGGCGTCGCTACCGGATGACGATCGAACCTGTCATCATGCCCTGTATAGTATGCGAAGGTAAATAAATGTCAACCAGAGCGCGCGCCGGCCGCGACGGGAATTTACAGCGCGAACGATACGCCGTGCTAACCGGGCGTCACGATCATCGCCTCGAGCCGGTTTTTCACTGCGCGAAGCCTTCTCTCCGGCACGTTTTCGGGGACGCCGTGGGAGTGGATGAGCTCCCGGAGCAGGGGTATGGAGTTGATGAGAAGGCCGTAGTAATACCAGTCGCCCGTCAGGCGCGCGGCGAAGAGCGTCTCCGAGTCGTCCAGGGTTTCACGCGCCGGGCAGGAAAAGGTGCGGCATGTGCGCTCTAAGAAGCCGCGCGCCGCGTCCGATTCCGGCGGCCGGGAGTAGGCCAGGCAGCCGACAAGCGTACGATCGGCGTCGATGAATCCCGCAAGGGGGCAGCGGATCGCGTCGTCGTGGAGAGCGGGGCCGGATGGATGCTCCGCCGGCATGGGCATTGGAGGCCGTACCATCGCGCCTTCGGTCTCCGCCCCCCGCGCGCCGAAGAGCGCGGCGCGCCGGGCAAATTCGACGAGCATCGCCGCGCGGCCTCCCGCGATATTGTGGCTGCCGCAGCAGAGCGCGCACGAGGCGCCGTAGCCCGGCTGGCAGATGTTGATCGTTCCCCGCATGTCTGGACAGCGCCCAGTATGTCGCCCTGGCGCCAGGGGGCAAGTTTAAAAAATGAACGGGGCGTACGCGCCGGCGAAAAAGTGCTTGTTATCGGACACACGGCGGCATAGAAAATAATAACCGTATCGCTGAAAAACCGCAACTCCTGGAGGGTGAGGATGTCCGTACATAGTAAGAGTTGTACGACACCGGCGGGTGAACTGAAATACAGGATGGCCGGGGCGGAAGGCGGACTCCCCCTGGTATTCGTTCATGGCGCCGCGGGCGATTCCCGCCAGTTCCATTATCAGCTCGAATACTTCGGGGGAAAACGAACGGTCGCGGCCGTCGATCTGCCGGGACACGGCAGGTCGACGATGAAGGGACTTCCTTCAATGACGGATTACGTTGACGCGGTCGCGGCCGTACTCGAGGCCGAAAGCATGGAGCGCTGCGTCCTCGCCGGGCACTCCATGGGCGGCGGCATCATCCTTGAGACCTATGATCGTGTACCGGAGAAAATCGCGGGACTCGTATTCCTGAGCACCGGCGCGACGCTCCCTGTGTCGGACCTCGTGTTCGATTTTCTGGACAAGGATTTCAAGGTATTCTGCGAGTTCCTCGTCAAGCTGTCGTACAGCAGGGCCCTGCCCGAGGAGGTGCGGCAGATGGTGCTGAAGGAGGCCCAGTCGCTCGACCCGGCCCTCGTGAGGAACGATTTCCGTATATGCGCCGCATTCGATTACACGGATATGCTGAAGAGGGTCTCCGTGCCGGCAATCGTACTCGCCTGCACCGGGGATAAAATGGTGCCTCACACGGTTTCCAGGCACCTGGCGGAGGGCATCTCGGGCGCGCGCATGGAAGTATGCGAGGGGGATGGGCACATGCCCTATTTCGAGCGTCACGAGGAGGTCAACGAGCGGATCGAGCGCTTTATACAGAGCCTTAATACTTGACACGGGGCTTATTCGGTGCTATATTTTCCGGATTCACGAGCGACTCGTTGAGGAAAGCGCAGCGGGATTCCCGTTCAATGTCCGGCGGCAATCATAAACTAACCAGAGAGGTGAGGTGATGAGCATAAAAGTTGGTATTAACGGATTTGGTAGAATAGGCAGGAACATTCTGCGCATTATAATGCAGGAGAAAAACCTCTACGGCGACATCGAGGTCGTGGGGATCAACGACCTCACCGACGCGGCGACGCTCGCGCACCTGTTCAAGTATGACTCGGTTTTCGGCGTATATAAAGGAGAGGTTTCCCACACCGAGAACGAGATCGTCGTCGACGGGAAAAAGATCCGCATACACTCCGAGAAAGAGCCGAAGTCCCTCCCCTGGAAGGCGGACGGGGTAGAGGTGGTGATAGAGTCCACCGGGAAGTTCACGGAGAAGGCGAAAGCCATGGCACACATGGAGGCGGGGGCGAAGAAGGTCATCATCAGCGCGCCGGCCAAGGGCGAGGACATCACCATAGTGCTCGGGGTCAACGAGGACAAGTACAAGGCCGCGGAGCATCACGTCATTTCGAACGCGTCATGCACCACCAACTGCCTGGCCCCCGTGGTGAAGGTCCTGCACGACTCCTTCGGAATCGAAAAGGGACTCATGACCACCATACACTCGTACACCAACGACCAGCGCATTCTGGACCTGCCGCACAAGGACCTCCGCAGGGCCCGCGCGGCGGCGCTGTCGATGATTCCCACGACCACCGGAGCGGCGAAGGCCGTAACGCTCGTCATTCCCGAGCTCAAGGGCAAACTCGACGGCCTGGCGGTGCGCGTTCCCACTCCCAACGTGTCGGTCGTGGATTTCGTCTGCACGGTCAAGAAGTCGGCCTCGAAGGACGACGTGCTCGCGGCGCTCAAGGCGGCGGCGAACGGCAAGCTGAAGGGTTATCTCGACGTCTGCATGGAGCCGCTGGTATCGGTCGATTTTCTCGGAAATCCGCATTCTTCGATAGTGGACGGGCAGTCCATTTTCACGGTAGACGGAACGCTCGTCAAGGTCCTCTCGTGGTATGACAACGAGTGGGGCTACTCGAAGCGCGTCGTCGATCTCGTGAAGTACGTGATGAAATAGGCGCGGGGACGGTGTTCGCATGGCACGCAGGACGATTTTCGCCGGCAACTGGAAAATGTACACCGTGCGCGAGGAGGCCCTCACGCTGGCAAAAGGGATACTGGAGGGGCTCGGGAACACACCCGCGCACGAGGTGATTCTGTTCACGCCGGCCGTGCACCTGCGCGAGGTGGCGGCGCTCTGCGCGAAGGGCCCGGTCGCCGTCGGCGCGCAGAACATGTACTTCGAGAAGGAAGGGGCATTCACCGGAGAGATATCTCCGGCGATGGTGAAGGACAGCGGGGCGCGCTGGATACTCATCGGCCACTCCGAGCGCAGACACGTCTTCTACGAAACCGACGAAGACGTGCGAAAAAAACTTAGAGCCGCCCTCGACGCGGGGCTCCTGCCGATGGTCTGTGTCGGCGAGCTCCTCGAAGAGCGCGAGGCCGGCAAATCCGAGGACGTGGTCCGCGTGCAGGTGGAAAAGGCCTTTGAGGGCCTGTCAAAGGAGGAAGCCGCCGGGGTCGTCATAGCCTACGAACCCGTATGGGCCATCGGCACCGGCAGGGTCGCTACTCCCGAGATAGCGCAGTCCATGCACCGCGCCATACGAACCATGGTCGCGAAAATGTACGGCGACACCATCGCCGCGGCCGTCCCCATCCTGTACGGGGGCTCGGTCAAGCCCGATAATATCGCGGGCCTCTTCGCGATGGAGGACATCGACGGGGCGCTCGTGGGCGGGGCATCGCTTAAAGTGCCGTCGTTTCTGGAGATAGCGCGCGTGCGCTAGGGGCCCGGGCCGGGACGGTGGTCGTGGCAGTACGGCGGTACGGGTGTACCACCGGGGAGATTGCGACCGGAGGGCGGTCGGTCCAAATAAACCCCTGTGGCGGGCAAAAAATCCTTTACATCCATGGGACCCTGTCGTAAAGGGTGAACGCCGGAGACCCGGCCGTATTAAACTCGAGGTGAAACTCTTATGGGCGTATTGATGACCGTTGGAACGGTGTTTTTCGCGATACTTTGCGTGCTTCTAATAATAATAATCCT
The DNA here is from genome assembly GCA_017998475.1 of Spirochaetota bacterium. Lineage (GTDB taxonomy): Bacteria > Spirochaetota > UBA4802 > UBA4802 > UBA5368 > MVZN01. Next base: position 4,164 of record JAGODA010000088.1, read on the forward strand.
TCTCCAGTCGGATAAAAGCGCCGGCATGGGGATTCTGGGCGGTTCCAGCCAGTCGGCCTTCGGTTCGTCGACGGCGGACGTCATAACCAAGGCCACGGCCGTAATGGTCGCGCTTTTCATGACGGGATCGCTCGGCCTTGCGATTCTCGAATCGTACCGGACCAAATCCGTTGAAAAGGACCTGCTCGATGAGGGCGCGAAAACCTCGGGTGTCATAGAAGAGAAATCGACGACGCCCGCCAAACCGGCGACCGCCCCGGAAACGAAATAAAAAGGCGCTCCGGGCGCCACAGAATATCACTTCTGTAAAAAACGATACCAGTCTAAGGAGGTCACAATGGCCAGAGAAGTGTATGTTGATGAAAGCGAGTGCACCGGGTGCGAGCTCTGCGTCGATACGTTGCCCGAGGTTTTCGAGATGACGCCCGACGGCGTGAGCGTCGTACATAATTCAACCGGCGCGCCGGAGGACAAGATCCAGGAAGTCATCGACAGCTGTCCCGCGGAGTGCATCCACTGGAAGAAATAGCGGGTACGGCGCCCCGTATGGATCGGGGCGGCACACCATGTATGCGAGTGATGGAGCCCGCGGCGGGCCGCGGGTTTCATCATTTTACAATTAATGTATTATAAGGGGAGAACAATGGCGGGGAAGAGCTACCTTTTTACATCCGAGTCCGTTTCCGAGGGGCATCCGGACAAGTGTTCGGACCAGATATCCGACGCGGTGCTCGACGAGCACCTGCGGGGCGACAAATTCTCCAGGGTCGCCTGCGAAACCCTCGTTACCACCAACAGGATCGTCGTTTCGGGCGAAATCACCTCGAAGACCGGAGTCGATTATAAAAAGGTCGCGTTGAACGTAATCGAGGACATCGGCTACACGGACCCCGAGATCGGTTTCGATACCTCCAACTGCCAGGTGGACGTATATGTCCACTCACAGTCCCCCGACATCTCGCAGGGCGTCACCGAGGGACAGGGATTGTTCAAGGAGCAGGGGGCCGGCGACCAGGGGATGATGTTCGGCTACGCGGTGGCCGAAACCGAGGACCTCATGCCCATGCCCATATGGTACGCGAACCGCCTGGTCAAAAAGCTCGCCGAATGCCGCAAGAGCGGGGAGATCTCCTTCGTGCGGCCGGATTCCAAGTCCCAGGTAACCGTGCGCTATGTCGACGGAAAGCCCGCGATGGTCGACGCGGTCGTCATATCCACCCAGCACTCGCCGGACGTCGAATATGATACCATCCGCCAGGCGATGATAGATGCCGTAATCAAAAAAGTCATTCCAGAGAGCCTCATAGACAAGGACACCAAGATATACATCAATCCAACGGGCCGTTTCGTTGTCGGCGGTCCGCACGGCGACACCGGACTCACCGGTCGCAAGATCATCGTCGACACGTACGGCGGGATGGGACGCCATGGCGGCGGCGCGTTTTCCGGAAAGGACCCGTCCAAGGTCGACCGTTCCGCCGCCTACATGGGCCGTTACATCGCAAAGAACGTCGTGGCCGCGGGACTCGCGCACCGATGCGAGGTGCAGATAGCATATGCCATCGGTGTCGCCGAGCCGGTGTCGGTGATGGTCGAGACCTTCGGTACCGGGAAAGTGTCCGACGATGAAATCGTCAAACGCATCCGCGCGGCATTCGATCTCAGACCCGCCGGGATCATTTCCACGCTCGATCTCCTGAGGCCGATATACCGCCTCACCGCAGCGTACGGCCATTTCGGAAGGCGCGAGCCCGAGTTCACCTGGGAAAAAACCGACAGGATAGACGCTCTGAAGTAGGTTTCCGGAGGTTTTGCGATGTAAAGGCGGGGAGATAATCCTCGCCTTTGTGTTTTTTCACTCCGATATATATCCCGTGGGGATGAGAATAAGGCAATCGGGGTTTTCGCTTTTCCAGCGCTCCCCGGGTGTAACAATCCCGCGCGATCCGTACCAGAAAGGAGTGTGGGGATGATGAGCGGCTCAATAAAATCCTTTACCTACAGATGCGGCTGTGGTTATGTGATCAACGTATTCGTCGATTTCGGCACGCCGCAGGAGTCCGTTGTGTGCCGGAAGTGCAGGCGGGCGGTGCGGCGCGAGAGTCGTTAGAGCAGCTCTATCCCGCCGCCTGAATTCCTCCATTATCGGGTTTGACAATGAGGCGTATAACAGCGGCGGGAGCGATTGTACTTCTTTTCCTGTGCGCGGCCGGATATTCCCAGGTCGCCGACGATCCCGACGTGACACCTCCGGGCATTGCGGCCGGGGAGCAGAAAAACGACCGGTCGCGTAACGTCAATGTCGACATGCAGGTCGTCTACGGCCAGTACAACAACATGCTTTCGACGATCAACCTCTCCCACGAGCAGGAACGCTCCGTCTATCTGCTGAGTTCATACTTCAAGCGTTCGAACGACTTCGGCTATAACGGCAGTCTTTACGAGAATTCGAGTTTCAACGAGAACAGGATAGGCTATACGGGCAATTTCAATCCCACCGATTCCTGGAAGTCTATCCTGGAGGCCGAGGTTAACAATGATTCCAGGGGGATGTTCGACAACGCCGTGTATTCCCGAGAGGAAAAGGATAAGGCCAGAATATCGGTTAAAAATATCTCCAAGCTGTCCAGCTCCTTCGAGGGCTACTTTACGGTGGGAGGGGCGGAGTACCGCCACCGCCTGAACGGTATTGTCGCGGACGGCTCCGAGCGAAGCAGGCTTAACCACATGACGACGGAAATCGGCGGCGAATATATCTGGTCGGCCAGCAACAGGATCCGCGGCAGCGCGCTGGGGGGCTATTATATCTATCAGGGAGACATCCCTTCCGACCGTTATTTCAGCGGCGAAGTCATCGACGATTTCAACCTGACGCCGAATCTGGGGCTGAGTTTCGGCGTGAACGTCGACGTCAACCGCGACGACAACCCTCTGGTTTTCCCCATCGCGGGGGTGACGCTCAAGGGGTTTCGCTATACAACCCTGTCACTCCTGTATCGCTGCGACCTGGCGCCGTTCAGGCCGGAGGAGTTCTACCTTGAACAGAAATATATCATGCCGACCTACGATCTCCCGCCCGGTCGAGTACATCACGGGGACGCGCGCCTCGAGGTACGCGTTAACGACAGCGTGAACATCAAGGCGGGAGTCATAATCGAAAACAATGATAATCTCTATAACTATGTTACGGTCCCCGGGGACGTTCTCAGCGCCGAGACCATCGAGGCGACGACCTGCGCCTCCCACATCGATTCACGCTTCTTCATGTTCGAGAAAGCGCTGGAGATCGCCCTTCGCTATGAATACAACTATTTCATCGCGTCCGATCATATAACGTACAGACCGCGCCAGAACTTCGGCAGCGCCGTGCGGTACAATGGGAAGCTCTGGCGCTTCGAGTGGATTAACAAGCTGACCGGGAAAGTGTACACCGATCCCGAGGGGGACGAGGAGCTCTCCGGGGCGGTCATCGGCACGCTCGGGCTTCAGCGCCAGATGCTCGAAAGTTTTTACGCGTATATCAGGGTGGAAAACCTGTATAACGCGCGGTACAATCTCCGTGACGGATACCCGGAGCCGGGAATAACTCTCCTGGGCGGGCTTCGCATTCTCATCTGAGGATATACCATGAATACAAATATTTACCTGTCGATATTCGACGCGGTGCCCACCTGGGTGATGCTCGCCCCGATCTTTTTATGCTCCATCGTGGGCGTTGCGATCATCATCGAGCGCCTGGTATTTTTCCGGAGAATAAGCCACGACTACCGCCTCATAGTGACCGGCTGCCTCGAGAACCTCCGGTCCGGGCGGCCCCAGGAGGCCCGGTCGCTCGCGGCGAGGTATCCGGGGCCGATCTCCGACGTTATAGATGGATACATTTCGGCCCTGCCGGACGCCGGCGCCCCGGCGCGTATTATCTCTGACCTTTCGGCTGTTGCCGTAAGGAAAATCGAACGACATCTTGGCACGCTCTCGACCATAGCCACCATCTCGCCGATGTTCGGGCTGCTGGGCACGGTGACCGGCATGATGAAATCCTTCAGCGGCCTCACCAAGGAGGGCCAGTTCGCCCACGACCTTCTCGCCCGGGGCATCGCGGAAGCGCTTATCACCACCGCTCTCGGACTGATCGTAGCGATCCCGGCCTGGATCTTCTACAACTACATGGTCTCGCGTGTCGACGGGTTCGTAAAGGACCTCGATCATGTGGCGAACGCGCTAGCGGAACACGGGGAGCGCTGAGGCCGTGGCTCTTTCATTCAAATCGCGTTTTCAGCGCAGGGCCTCGATCGATATCACGCCGCTCATCGATCTCTCGTTCAACCTGGTCCTGTTCTTCATGGTTTCGTACAGTATCGGGAATGTTTCCGCCATCACGGTCCATCTGCCCCGCGCGGTGCAGACAGGCGCGCAGCGTTCGGGCGACCTCGTCATCACCATCAGCGAGAAGAACGAGATCTATCTGAACGACGCCGCGATACGCAGGGACCTCCTTCTCGAGGAGTTGCGAAAAAGAAAGGAAAGCGTTAAGGACGGAACGGTGGTGATCCGCGGCGACAAAATGACCAATTACGAGACGATCGTGAGCGTGATGGACCAGCTCAACCGGGCGGGAATCCCAAAATTCACGCTGGCGACGACGCGTTCGGCCGAATGACGCCGGCGTGCGCCGCCGAGGGCGTGGAACGCCGAAACGGCATTAGCGGGCTCTATTTTCTTGACAATACGCACTGTAAAAGTAAAAGAGACCTGAACTATGGAGGAATCCGCCCCGGGCGTTGCGGGACTTCATGTTACGGCCCGATGGTTTAAACGCCCGGGCGCAGGCTTTCATTATTTGTACAATACTTCAAGGTGGGAACGGTAAGCGTCAGCGGATGAGAAAGGCACTGGTTGTTCTGGCGGCGGCGGGAGTCATCTGCGCTTCCGTACTCATGATACACAGCGTATTTTCCCAGCCTTCCAGGTATGAGGGCAAAATAATACGCAAGATAGAGTTTGTCGGCCTGAAGAACGCCGACAAGGAGGACCTGTACGAGGTCCTCGTCAGCGACGTCGGCTTTCCGCTCAAGGCGGCCGAGGTCCGGGAGGACATCAAGGCGGTGTTCAAAACCGGCCAGTTCGAGAACGTCCAGGTGGAGATACAGGAGTTCGACGACGGCGTGCGGTTGCGCTTCGTGTGCAAGGAGCGCCCCATGATAAAGCAGATTACCTTCCGCGGGGTGGAAAAACTTTACGATACGGAACTCTCGGAGGTGATCGGAGTAAAGGAGAACGAGCCCCTTCGCATTGATAAGCTCGAGAAGGCCGTAAAGGCTCTTCGTAAGAAATACGATGACGAGGGTCTTTTCAACGCTGTGATCGAATACCGAACCCGCAAGTACAAGGACGACCCCAACTCCGTCGAAGTGCTGTTCGTCATCGATGAGGGCGAAGAAATAAAGATTGAAAAGATCGCCATCCTCGGGGCGCGGAAGATCCCGGCCAAAACGCTCAAGAAGGTCATGGAGAGCGAGGAGGACGGCCTCTTCAGAAACGGCGATTTCAAGAAGGACATCTACGAGCAGGACAAGGCGAAGATAGTGGCCCTCTACAAAGAGGAGGGATATCTCGACGCACAGGTTCTCGAGGACAGGGTTGAATACGAGTGGAAGAACCCGCGCAGAAAAGACAAGCGGGTGATTTTCATCACGATAAAGGTGACGGAGGGAGAGCGCTATTATTTCGACCGGTACACCATCGCGGGGAATCAGGTGGTCGAAAGCAAGGTGTTCGAGTCGCAGTTCGAGCAGACCAGGGAAGGGGACATCTTCAACGACACAAAGTTCCAGAAAGACCGCCAGATGATAAGCTTTACCTACGCGTCCAAAGGGTATATCTTCGCGCGTGTCGTGCCGCGACGCACCGTCGAGGAACGCGATGTGACGGTGAAGGGAAAGGCGGAGAAGCGGAAGTTCGTCAGGATCGATTTCGAGATCGAGGAGGGCAGCCAGGCCTATATCGAGAACATTTTCATAAAGGGCAATGTTAAAACCAAGGAGAAGGTCATTCGCCGCGAATTACTGATCAAAGAGGGCGAGCTTTTCAATTCCTTCAAGATGCAGATTTCCAGGGAGAAAATCTTCAACCTGGGTTTTTTCAAGCAGGTGAACTTCGACGTGCGTCCGGGGAGTCGCGAGGGGTATATGAACCTCATCGTGGATGTCGAGGAGCAGCCCACCGGCACCATTTCGCTGGGGGGCGGCTACGGCACGACCTCGGGCTTTTCCATTTTCGCTGACATCGGGGAGAACAACCTTCTCGGTAACGGTCAGCGTGTCGGCCTGCGATTCGAGTACGGTCCGCTGAGAAGTTCCGTCACGCTGTCGTTTAACGAACCGTGGCTTCTCGACAAACCCATAGGCTTCAACGCCTCGGTATTCTATACGCTCAATACCATCACCACCAGTTCGTTGTTCTCCAACTCGGATGATGACGCGAAGTACCAGAAGCGCTCCATCGGTTACAG
>JAGODA010000089.1 GCA_017998475.1 Spirochaetota bacterium
CAGTACTCGAGGAAATCGAGGCTGGGCCGCTCTGGCCCGTGTATGGATGTGATCGTGCCCGTCACGGTAGCGTACCCCTCGCCCCGTTACATGAGGTCTTTGAAGTCCCTGAGGATCCCTTCCTTGAGCTCCCGGGCCTCTTCTACCGCCGGGTTGATTTCGGCCACGTTGCCTTTCAGCGTCTCGACGGTTATCTCGTCCTCGGCCTTGAAGCGTGAGGGGAATATCTTTTTGAGAAGGCCCTTCAGGCTGTCGATGAGCCCCCTGGCCTCCTTCAGGCGGTCGCGCCTGTCGGGATTCTCCCGGATCTCCTGAAATATTTTGCGAATGTTCAGCAAAAATTCAATCTGCTGCGTGGCGCCCGTGGCGTTGAAGTGCACCAGCGTCTGCTGGTAGGCGTCCAGGTACACGTCCTTCTCGGACTTGTCCTTCGCCTTCACGGAAACGAAGCTGTTGAGCGTGCACAGGGCGAGGTACATGTTCTTGACGTCGTCCATGTTCACCTCGTGCCGCCCTTCCAGGAGGGCCGTCGCCCTCAGGAAGTCGGCGAGCTTGGCCTGCTTGCGCGGGCTGATGAAGTAGTTGTACTCGCTCTTGCGCATATCGCTGAGGAACTTGTTCGTTATGACGTTCTTCATGAAATAGACGAAATCCGGTATCTCGATCCTGATCTCTCTGTTCTTGTTGCGGATGACGTCGGACAGGTAGACGATCTGGTTGAAGGGTATCTTGCGGTCGGGTTCTATGGCCTTCCCCCTGCTGAAGGCGTACGTATGGTCGATAAGGAGCTGCGTGTACGTGTTGTTGTCCTCGGGGATGATGGACTTGTAGGTGAAGCGGTCCAGGATGGCCTCGGTGACCTCGTTCATGCGCATGTAGTTGGCGGTGGCGATGGAGGTGTGGATGGCCGTGTCGATTATCTCGGGCCCGTTGATGAACTTGCGCTCGTTCAACACCGAAAGAAGCGAGCGGAGCACGACGTCGCTCGCGTCGAAGAACTCGTCCAGAAATACCAGGTTTGCCTCGATGATTGAGCCGTGGATGTTGTGCCGAATCCGCCCTTTCTTGAATTCCTCTATATTGTACGGGCCGAAATAGTTGTCGGGGGTCTGCTCCTTGCTGGCCTGCGTCATGAACACGCGCACCTGGTCGAAGGTGTTGAAGATGTAGTTCGCAAGATACGATTTGGCCATTCCCGTCCGGCTGAGCAGAAGCATGTGCTCGCGGGTGAGGATGGCGAACATGGCCTGCCGGATTATCTCCTCGCGATCGATGACGTTTTTCGCGATTCGCTCCATGTGCCAGCGCAGGTACTCGATCGTGGTCGGGATGTCGAAGGTCTCCTTCTGGACGGCGGCCGCGTACGGGGCGATGCCCGGTTCGGTGCCGGGCTTCTTTTCGGCCTGCTCCGAGATGACGTACTTGGAGGTCGCCCTCTGCTCCGGCGTTCTGCCGGGCGCATCCTCGCCGGGCGCGAGCGACTCCTCCGCCGTGAAAATGTAAAAGCCCTCCTTCTCGAGCTTCGATTCGACGCTGGCGAGGCTGGTCTTCTGTACGGTCTGTTCCCTGGTCCGGTTGTTCATGGCAAACCCTTCAACGCTCTTATTCAACGACGCCCGGCAGGACGATCATGATCGACGTCCCTTCGCCGGGTTTGCTCTTGATGGCGATCGTTCCCCCGTGGTTTTCCACGATGGAGTAGGAGACCATGAGCCCCAGGCCGGTCGATTTCTCCCCCTTCGTTGTGAAGAACGGCTGGAAGACCTTTTTGAGGTGCTCCCTGGGGATTCCAAGACCCGTATCGCTTACGGTGATGGCGGCGTACAGCGCGCCGTTGTTCATCATGGAGTCCACGGTGATCTTCAGCTCGCCCTTGTCGGGCATCGCTTCCTCGGCGTTGGCGATGAGGTGGAGGAGGACCTGCACCATCTGGTTGCGGATACCGCGCACCTTGACTCCGGCGTCGGGATATTCCGTGACGACCGAGAAGCCGTTCTTCTGGAGGCGGTTGAGCATGATCTGGATGGGATGGCTGGTGATGAGCTTGTGAGCCTCGAAGACCTCCTTGTCCGTCTCCTCGGGTTTGGAAAGGTTGAGGAGCTGCTCGCTGATCTGCTTTATCCTGGTGAGCTCCTCCTTCATGGACTTCACGTAGTCACGCATCGGGCTGTTTTCGGGGATGTTGTTCTCGATGAAATTCAGGTCGATGGCGAGAAGGTTGATCGGCACCTTGAGCTCGTAGGCGACGCCCGCGGCGAGCAGGCCCATGGCGGAGAGCTGCTCGGCGCGCTGCATGCGCTTTCCGATGCGCGACTGTTCGGTGACGTCCTCCACCATCAGCATGACCGTCTTGACCCGCCGTTCTCCGTCCAGAATGGGGTTGATTTTCAGGTTCAGCGCGCGCTCGTCCTCGGGGGCGGGCGAGCGCCGGTACACCGCGTTCTTTACCGCCTGTGGTTTCTTCTGGATGAAGACCTCGTCCAGCACGCGCTGGAAGCCCGTCTGCGCGATGCCGCCGAGGTCGATGAAATTCATTCCCACCACCGACTGCCCAGGGTCCAGGCCCATGATCTGCTTGATCGCCGGGTTTTCGCTCAGGATGATGCCGGTGGGGTCCATCGTGATGATGCCGATCGGCGCGTTGGTGATGATGTCCTCGTTGAGCGCCGTCAGCCGTCGAAGTTCCTCCGCCTGCTCTATCTGCTCCTTGATCTTCTCCTCGAGGCGCTTCGAGTTGACCTTGAGTTTCCGCTCCATCAGGTGGATGTCGGTGATGTTTCTCAGTATCCCGAGGAGCCCCACGATCTTGCCTTCTTCCGAGCGGATGGGCGAGAGGTTCGCGATGACGTACATCGCGCTGCCGTCCCTGTTGAAGGTCTTGAACTTCTCGTTGCGGATTTCGTTGCCGCCGATGACCGATTTGAAGACCGCCGTGGCGCGCTCGATCTCTATCGCCGGAACGGCCGCGGAGAAATGCATCCCCATTGCCTCTTCCTTGTTGACGGGGAAGATGTGCTCCCAGGCCGAATTGAGGAATACCAGGTTGCCCTGATCGTCGAGAACGAAAATGGCGTCGGACGCGCCCTCCACCAGATACTGGTAGTCGACTTTGGGGAAGCAGACGCCCTTGGACTGCAGCGCGTCTTTGAGCTGGAGGTTCTCGATTATCCGGATGAGTTCATCTTTCGACAGCGTCTGTAGTGTTTTGGTGTCCATAGGGTGGCGTTTCTCACATCATTGGAGTTTCTTTCTGCCCGGCACCGTCATTGTGTTGAAGAACCAGATCTCGACCACAAGGCTGAGAATGGTGCCCACCAGGAAGGCGATCGCGAAATGCATGGTGCTCATCTTGATGATGTACAGACCGCCGAAAGCGAAGAGTCCGAGAAGGGCGAGCCGTACGGGGAAGCCGCCCAGCGTGATGCCCAGCAATACCATGGTGTTTGATTTCATTCCCCTGCGCGCGCCGAGCACCCACAGCACCGAGAGCAGGAAACTCAGGGCCGTTCCGGTCAGGTAGCCTTTGAATTCGGTAATGCCGATGAAATGGTAACAGGCGCCGCTTATGACGAGATTTATGATGGCGAAGAGGGAAATGAGTAGGAAGGCAATCTTAAGATTCTTCATGTCGGTTTCCGCAACCAGCCGTGGTGTATTTCGCTTCCATATCGGACATTAATCTACCGGATTGAGAGGAATTTGGTCAACAAATATTTTACGGTCAGGCCTGGGGGCTCTGTCGGCAAAACCGTATCGGATGGGTGCGGACCACGCCGGTGCGCCGGGCGCGCGCCGGCGTGGGGGGAGATGTCGGCGCGGCCTATTTCAGCTTGGCCGCGAGCTCCTCGCTCACTTCCTTTACGCCGGGCCGGCCGTCGAGCTCGATGATGGCCGGAACGCCGCCGTTTTCGCGGGAGAGCTGCTTGAAGAACTCGACCGCGGCGAGGGTGCCGGTCTTGGTGTCGTAGTAGATGCCGTGCCGTGCATTGATGGCGTCCTCGTCCTGGTCGTCGGAACGCGCGGAAAGCGCGCCGCCGCACACCCTGCAAACGTAGCCGCCGTCCTTTTCGGTCGGCTTGATGGCGTCGATGTATATATTGTTCGGATGGTTGCCGTCGTTCTCACATATGCGCCGTCCCATTATGCGCTTCTTCGCGATCTCCCGGTCGAGCACGATCTCGATGACGAAATCGAGCTTCACGTTGAACTCGTTCATGGAGTAATTGAGGGCCTTCGCCTGCTCGTAGTTGCGGGGAAACCCGTCGAGGAGCCAGCCCACCTTGCAGTCGTCTTCCTTGAGGCGGTGGAGGATCATCGGAATCGTGATGCCGTCGGGTACGAGGTTGCCACGGTCGATGTATTCCTTCGCCTGCTGTCCCAGATGGGTCCTTTTTTTAATGTTCTCCCTGAAGATGACGCCCGACTCGATGTGCGGAATGTTGTATTTTTTCTGTACGAGGGCTCCCTGTGTGCCCTTTCCGCTGCCGTTGGGCCCGAAGATAAGAATGTTCATAGACCACCTCTCCTTGCAGTTGTTGAATCGCCGGCCCTTCTGTAATTATGATGACGGTGCCACGCGCGCGGTCGGGCGTATGCGTGCGCCCGCTCGACCTGCGGCCTTTCCCCGCGCGTGGGATCATAGCCAATCCACACATAGTCGAGCATGTGCATTTGTAAAGCAGTTTTACATTATTTTTAGAATGTTCGCATTCAATCGGTCATTCATTATGTAAATTAAAATAGCAAAGCTTGCGCTATATACCGCGATAAGTGTAATATGTCCGGTGAACACAGGCCGCCCGCTTCGCCATGCAGTAAAAGTTATTGAATTAAAAAATCCCCGCGGCTATGCAGGTACATCGCGCGGCGGCGCGCGAGGCAACACACGGGAGCGTAATGCAGAATGACCAGAGTATATAATTTCGCGGCGGGTCCGTCGACCCTGCCGACGGCCGCGCTCCAGGCGGCGGCCGCGGAACTCGTCGATTACCGGGGAACCGGCATGTCCCTCATCGAAATGAGCCACAGGGGCGGCCATTACGACGCGGTCCACAGGGAGGCGATTTCGCTTGTACGGGAGCTGCTCGCCGTCCCGGCGGATTTCCATATAGTTTTCCTTCAGGGCGGCGCGACCATGCAGTTTGCCATGGTGCCGCTCGCCTTCCTCGGCGGTGGACGCCGGGCCGATTTTATCATTACCGGGCACTGGGCGAAGCGCGCCCACGCCGACGCGTCGGTCGTGGGTGATACGCACATTATATGGGACGGGTCCGTCACCGGGTACACGCGGATCCCGTCAGCGGACGAGATACGGTTTCGTAATGACGCCGCGTACGTCCACCTGTGCTCCAATGAGACGATCGGAGGCATTCAGTGGAAGGAATTCCCGGACACCGGAGAGGCGCCTCTCGTGATAGACATGTCCTCGGACGTGCTGTCGCGTCCTTTGCCGTGGGAGCGCATCAGCATGCTGTATGCAGGCACCCAGAAGAACCTGGCGCCGGCCGGAATGACGCTGGTCATAATAAGGAAAGATTTTCTCGCCGCCGCACGGCGCGATCTACCCGCCTATCTGCGGTACGACCTTCATGCCGACAGCGACTCGCTCTTCAACACGCCGCCCACCTTCATTGTCTGGATGACGACGCTCATCCTGCGCTGGGTGAAATCGATCGGCGGGCTTCCGGAGATCGAGCGGCGCAGGGACGCCAGGGCCGCCGCCGTCTATCGCGCGATCGACGAAAGCGGGGGCTTTTACCGCACTCCCGTCGAACGCGCGAGCCGTTCGACCATGAACGTTGTCTGGACCCTCGCCGACGCGCGCCTCGACCGCGAGTTCCTCGAGGGGGCCGAGAAGGAGAGCATGTTCGGTCTCAAGGGCCACAAGAGCGTCGGCGGGTTCCGCGCCTCGCTCTACAACGCCATGCCCGTTGAGGGGGCCGAGGCGCTCGCCGATTACATGCGTGCTTTCGCCGCCGCGCATGGATGAACCCCGGGAGACACGGTAAAAAACACTTGCCTTTCCGCCGGAAGCGGTACAGCAGATGAGTGCGCGCCGGCTGTAACATTGACGTACGGGCGGAGTACATATCGATATATCCGGTCCGCCGGGACACGCTCCCGGAACCACCACGCCAACGGAATACGCACTATACGCACAAGGAGGGTCGTTAACGCACATGATCAGCGTGAATAATGTAAGCAAGTTTTACGGGGATTTCCGCGCGGTGAACGACATCTCGTTCGTCATCCGCAGGGGCGAGATCACCGGTCTTCTGGGACCCAATGGTGCCGGCAAAACGACGACGCTGAGGATGCTTACCTGCTATCTTCCTCCGGACGCCGGGAGGATCAGCGTGGGGGACCACCTGGTGGACGCGGAGCCTCTGGAAGTGAAGCGCATGATCGGCTACCTTCCCGAATCTGCCCCGCTGTACGCCGATATGATGGTCCGCGACTACCTGTCCTACGTCGGGAGCCTGCGCGGAGTCGACGACGACTCGAGGCTTCACGACATCGCCGCGATGTGCGGCATCGGAGAGGTCATGCACAAGAACATCGGCGAGCTTTCCAAGGGCTATCGCCAGCGCGTGGGCCTCGCTCACGCCATGATGCACGATCCGGAAATACTGATTCTGGACGAGCCCACCAGCGGTCTCGACCCCAACCAGATCGTCGAGATACGAAAACTCATCAAGGAAATAGGGAAAAAGAAGACGGTGATCCTGTCCACGCACATCCTCTCCGAGGTTGAGGCGACCTGCGACCGCGTCATCATCATCGATCACGGCAGAATCGTCGCCGATTCCCGCACCGCCGAGCTCAAGTCGGCGGCAGGGGGCGCGATGCGCCTCACGGTCCGCGCGAAGGGTGCCGATTTTTCGCTATTGGCCTCGCGGCTCGCCGATATACCCGGCGTACAATCGGTCGAGCCGCTCGACGACGCCGAGGGCCTCGCGGCCGCGGCCGTTCGCGGGGAGGGCGGGGCCGACATACGGCCGGCCGTCTTCGCCGCCGTGCGCGATTCGGGCTGGGAGCTCTACGAGATGGCGACCGAGCGGGAGACCCTCGAGCACGTATTCCGCCGGCTTACCAGAGGAGGTGAGGATGAACTTTAAACAGCCGCTTACAATAATGAGAAAGGAGCTGTCGGGATATTTCACGACGCCGATCGCCTATATCGTGATCACGGTTTTCCTCGTGATTACCGGATGGTTTTTCTTCTCCACGTTCTTCCTGTATAACCAGGCCGAGCTGCGGGGATTCTTCCAGCTGTTGCCGCTCGTTCTGTCCTTCGTCGTGCCCGCGGTGACCATGCGGCTCTTTTCCGAGGAAAAGCACTCGGGATCGTTCGAGATCCTCATGACGCTGCCCGTCTCCGCGAGCGACGTCGTTCTGGGAAAGCTCCTCGCGGGGGCCGCGTTCGTCGCGCTCATGCTGGCGCCCACTCTCTCGTACGCCGTATCGGCGGCGCTGGTCGGTTCGCTCGATCCGGGCCCGGTGATCGGCGGGTACCTCGGCGCGCTCCTTCTGGGGCTTGCCTTCTCCGCGGCGGGAGTGTTCGCCTCGTCGCTGACCAGGAACCAGATAGTGGCCTTTATCGTCGGGCTGGTCATCTGTCTGACCCTCACGCTCATCGACAAGTTCCTGTTCTTCCTGCCCGCGCCCCTGCAGAGCGCTATCGAATACATGGGCGCCGACTTCCACTTTCGAAATATCTCCCGCGGGATCATCGACTCCCGGGACATTGTGTACTTCCTGTCTCTGGCCGCCGTCGCTTTCATCGGGACGGTCCGAATGCTCGAGGAAAGGAGATAGCCGAAAATGAAAATGCCATCAATCGATTTCAGGGCACTGATGGAGCGCGCGCGCTCCTCCATTACCGCAGCGGCCGACGAGCGCCACCAGTGGTTGCTCAACATCGTCATCATCGTGCTGGTAAACCTCGTCGGGCTCTTTCTCTATTTCCGCTTGGACCTCACGGCGAACAACGCGTACTCGCTCTCGCCCGTCAGCACGAAGATCGTCTCCTCTCTCGAGGAGCCGCTCACCATAAAGGTGTTCTTCTCGAAGGACCTTCCCGCTCCGTATAACGCCGTGTCCCGGTATCTCTCCGACCTCCTGGAGGAGTACTCGCAGCGGGCGAACAGGAACTTTCGCTACGAGTTTGTGGACGTCGAGAAGAACAGGGACGCCGCGGCCGATTTCGGCGTGCATCCCGTGCAGATACGCGAGATCAAGAACGACCGCGTCTCGGCGCGCAACGCCTATATGGGCCTCGCCGTGGTGCATGGCGACCTCATCGAAACGATCCCGTCGATCACCGAGCCCGACGGGATAGAATACCGCATCACGACGCTTATGCAGAAAATGAACGGAAAGATCGACTCCCTTCTCAGGCTCGACCGGCCGGTGACGCTCACGCTGTACGCCTCTTCGAACCTTCCCATCTCGGGAATGCAGAACCTGACCGAGAAGGTGCGCGCCGTGGTACAGAAGGCGAACACCCGCAATTACAACAGGCTCGAGTTCCGGCACATCGATCCGGGCGCCGATCGCGCGACGCTCGACC
This sequence comes from Spirochaetota bacterium, assembly GCA_017998475.1. Taxonomy (GTDB): domain Bacteria; phylum Spirochaetota; class UBA4802; order UBA4802; family UBA5368; genus MVZN01. Next base: position 8,573 of record JAGODA010000089.1, read on the forward strand.
TGGCCGAAACATACGGGCTCCCGCGGCTCAAATGGTCCGCCTTTACCGGCCCGGACGGGCGGGCCGTGGCGCCGGGGGAAGGCATGCTCGGCATGGTGCTGGAATACGACGGCCGGTTCGAGGCGGTTCAGATTCTGGCGCGGACCATCTTCGGTCAGTACGCGGTAGGCGGGCTCGAGGACCTCGAGTCGCGCATAAATACCGCGCTCGACAACCTGATAAGCATCAACCCGGCCGTGGGCTACATCACCGGCCACGGCGAGCGCGATATCCACAACCAGCGTGACGGCGCCGCGACTCTCCGCGATCTTCTTTCGGACATGTACGACCTGAAGAGCATCGACCTCACGAAGGAGGAGATCCCGGCCGATATCGGGACCATCATCGTCAACGGGCCGCGAAGCGCGTTCACCGACGAGGAGCTCTTTAAAATCGACCAGTTCATCATGAAGGGGCGTTCGGCGCTCTTCTTCGTCGATTCCTTCGCCGAGATCCAGCCCGACGGGCAGAACATGTTCATGCGCGAACCGGTGGTGCTTCCGGTGTCCACCGGGATCGAGAGGCTCCTCCAGCACTACGGCGTTACGGTCAACCGCGACATCGTGCTCGACGAACGCTCCTACCAGGCGAGCGTGCGCGGCATGGGCGAGCAGAGCCTGTATTTCGCGCCCATGGTGGGCCGGGACGGCCTGAACGAGAATAGCGTCGTTACGCGATATCTTAAGAAAATCGTCTTTCTGAAATCATCCTCCCTTTCGATGGCCGACGGCAGGCGCGCCGAGGCGCTCGTATCTTCGTCGGACCGCGCGTGGCTCATGAAGGGGAGGATAAGCTTTTCGCCGTGGACCATGGCGCCCCCCGACGCCTCGCAGATGGGACGTTTCGCGCTCGCCGTCGCGCTCGGCGGTGAGTTTACGAGCCATTTCGCCGAGAGCGGACCGCCGCGCGCGAAATCCCCGGCGGCGAAGGGGCCGGTCGCCGGCGAGGAGATGCTCAAGCGTACGGTGAGCCCGGCGCGTATCATCGTGGTGGGCACCTCCGAGATCACCACCCCGTCGGTGATCGATAAAGAGGGCAAGACGCCGAACGCGGTACTGGTGCATAACATGATCGACTATCTCGCCGGCAATCACGACATGCCCGAGATGCGCAGCAAGGGCCTCGAGCTCAATCCGCTGAGGGACACGGGCGACGGCACGCGGCTCGCGCTCAAGATATTCAACATCGTTGTGCTCCCGCTCTTCGTGGTGGTGGCGGGGCTTGTGGCGTGGAGGCGCCGTTCACTATTGAGAAAACGAGTACAGGCGGAATTCGCGCCGGAGGTGCCCAATGAATAAGAAGGTGCTCGCGAGCCTCGCCATCATCTCCGTCCTCGCCGTCGCGCTTTTCATCCTGACGCGCGAAAGGGGGGCGGACCTGCCGCGGATCGAGCCATGGAGCGGCGAAACCGAGGAGATCGTGATTAAAAGGCCCGGCGAAACCGTACGGCTCTTCCGCGAGGACGGCGCCTGGTTCATCGGCGAAGCGAAGTACCCCGCCGACCCGAAGGCGGTCGCGGGGCTTGAGGAAAAGATGAAAAACCTGTCGCTTTCAGACCTCATTTCGGAGCGCGAACATTACGAGCGCTTCGACCTCGGCGACGACCGGGCGGTCGAGATCTCGGTGCGAGCCGGAGGGAAGGAGGTGCGCCGCGTCTACCTCGGGAAAAAGAGCAGTACCTACAGGCATACGTATGTACGCCTGGCCGGGCGGCCCGCGGTTTACCTCGCCGAGGGGGCGCTGGCGGACGAGTTTACAAAACCGCTCGACGATCTCAGAAACCGCGAGATATTCTCCGCGGCCGGAAGCGACATCGCGTCGATCGAGATTCGCTACGGCGCCTCTTCGGTCACGCTCGAGCGGAAGGACGCTCCCGCGGCGGAGAAGTCCGCAAAGGACGGTGACGCGTCCAAAGAGGATCGCTGGGGATGCCGTCCGTGCGCCGGCGCCGTGGACGAGGCCAGGAT
>JAGODA010000090.1 GCA_017998475.1 Spirochaetota bacterium
AGCTCGGGCTGATCATCATGGGAAGGAATCCCGTGGCCGTGGATCTCGTCGCTTCGCGCCTTCTGGGGTATGCGGTAAAGGACGTTCCCTATCTCAAAAGGGCCATCGAGCGCGGATATACTCCGAAGCGCCTGGAGGACGTGCGTCTCGCGGGAGACATTACGAGCATGGCGGGACTCGCGGCGCAGGCGAAACGCCTGATGCCCTATGACGAGGAGTATTACCGCTGGCAGGACGTGCACCGTGAGTTCAGGCGACTGCAAACGCCGTTGCGCTTCTACCATGGCTATTCACGTATCGATGACAGGAGCAAATGCGAGTACGGCTGTCTGATGGGTCTAAAACTTTTCCTCAGTGTCTTCGAGATGTACGGCGGCACGGAGGCGTTTAAAACGGCAAAGCCGAGCGTCCTCGTGATGGGAAAGGTTGACGAGGAGATCGACGCGCAGGGTAATGACGTATACCTTCTCGGCAGCTGCACCAGAGCCCGGGTAGTTAACGCGAAGAAAATCACAAAGATCGACAAATGCGTGATGACGACGAGTGACCTCAACCTTGGCATCGGGAACAGGCTGGGGATGAAATCGCCGTTTCTCGAGCCTTCGTATCTGTTCAATTTCGTTTCCAACCTGATGGCCGCATCGGTTCGGAAGCATCTGAATCTGCGCTATCTGCAGGATATATCTCATTTCATTACCAAAGACCTCGAAAAGCGGATATAGGAGGTTGTACCTATGGATCTGCATCCCGACGACTATATAAAGCCTGAACTCATGGCGTGCTGCGGCGCGCGGGAAATCAATGACGGTGATATCGTTATTGTGGGGACCGGCTTTCCGACGATGTCCGCGAACATCGCCAAATACACTCACGCCCCTGGCGCGACGATGCTTCAGGAGTCCGGTGTGTACGATGCCCGTCCGACCCGCCCGGCTCTCTCGGTGGGAGATCCGTGCCTCAATCCGGGGGCCGCGATGATCGGCGGCCTTGTGGAGGTGATGGGCATGTTCCTCCAGGGCGGCTGGATCGATGTGGGCTTTCTTTCGGGAAGCCAGGTGGACAAATTCGGCAACATCAACACCACCGCGATCGGTGATTACAATAAGCCCAAAAGCCGGCTGCCGGGCTCGGGCGGGGCGAATCCCATAGGCGCGCTGGCGAAGCATGTGCTCATCATCGCGCTGCACGACACGCGCAGCCTCGCCGAGCGCGTGGACTTCGTCACCACGCCCGGTTACCTCGACGGCCCCGGCGCGCGCGAGAGATGGGGCCTTCCCCCGGGGACCGGGCCGAAGGTGATCATTACCAACAAGGCCGTACTGCGCTTCGATGAGTCGACGAAGGAGGCGTACCTGGCGAGCTATCACCCCGACACCTCGGTCGACGAGGTCGTGAAACTCACGCCGTGGAAGCTCAACGTGGCCGACGATGTGCGCGAGACCGAACCGCCGCGGGCGGAGGAGCTGAAGGCCCTTCGCGAGGTGCTCGATCCGTTCAGGATGATCAAGATATACGAAAAGCGCGGATACGTCTGATGCGTTCGTACGCTCGACGTGTCGCGGAACTTTAAAAATGCCATCGCGAGGAGGCCGCGGGCCGACGTGGCGATATTAAAAAGCGACAAGGTACGGGTAAAAAAACCGGATTCTGTTTGAGATTGCCACGCCCCGATACGGCCGGGGATCGCAATGACACTCAGTAAAGCAACAACTCTGCCATTGAAAGTGCCGGTCCGCGGAGAGAAAAGGTTCTTCCCCGCCTCCGGCGGACGAGAAAGAGATCATACGGGGAAAGCCGGTTCGTTTACGGTATACATACAAAATGCTTAACCGGGAGGTGGATATGGACCATACCAGGAAACTCGCGCGATTCTGCTCGGACCTTTCGTTCGACTCGCTGCCGCGCGAGGTGATACACAAGGCCAAGCTCTGCGTGCTCGACTACATCGCGAACATCTACGGCTCGCTGGAACTGGACGCCGTCAGGGCGGTTGTGGAGTACGTGGAATCGCTCGGCGGGCCGAAGGCCGCGACCGCGCTCGGCTGCGGTTTCAAGACCGGGTTGCAGAATGCGGCCTTCATAAACGGCACCACGGCGGAGGCCATAGAGGCGCAGGACGGTCTTCGCTTCGGGGGGAACCATCCGGTGTCGGCGGTGCTGCCGGTCGCGTTCGCGCTTGCCGAATCGCTCAAGAGCGACGGCAGGACGCTCATCGAGGCCGTGGTGGCGGGATACGAGGCGGCCGACCGGCCCGCCGCGGCCATGCATCCCTGGCACACGCTGTCGGGCTTCCTGCCCACCGGCACCTGCGGCACCTTCGGCGCTGCCGCGGCGGCGGCGAGACTCATGGGGCTGGACGAGGCGGGCATGCTGAACGCGCTGGGAAACGCCGGGTACGTGCTCCCGCTCTCCATGGCCGAACAGCTGATGGGCGGCTATACGATAAAGATCGTGCAGGGAGGACAGGCCGCCAGCGCAGGAATAATGGCCGCGGGCCTCGCCTCGAAGGGCATTACGGGCTGTCCCGAGGTGCTGGAGGGCTCGGCGCTCAAGGGCGGCTTCACGCAGATAACGGTGAAGGCCGAACCGAAGCTCGAGCGCCTCTCCGACGGGCTGGGCGAGCACTATTCCATCATGGACATCTATTTCAAGCCATATACCGCGTGCAGGCATACGCACGGCGCGGCGCAGGCGGCCCTGGAGCTCGTCAGGGAGCATGTGTTCAAGGCGGGCGACGTGGATTCGGTCGCGGTGCATACCTACGGGATCGCCGAGCTCGCGGTGGGGAAGGGAGTACCCGAGGGAGGGAGCTTCGTTTCGGCGCAGTTTTCCATCCCCTATGTCGTGGCCGCCTGCATACTTGACGGCGACCTGGGGCCCGGACAGCTCACCGAGCGCAGGATCGCCGACGGCGCGGTGCTCGATCTGGCGAAGCGTGTCAGCATAAAAACGGACGAGGAGCTCAACAGGGCGTATCCGGAAAAAACCTCGAGCCGGGTGGAAATCGCGCTGAAGGACGGGAGAACGCTCGTCAGGCAGACGGACATCCCCAAGGGAGATCCGCGCGATCCGATGGAGGCGGACGACCTGGCGGTCAAGCTGCACCGCTTCGCCGGGAAGCGCGAAGCCGCGAAACTGGACAGGATCATCGATATGGTGATGGAAATAGAGAAGCTCCGCGACATAAAGGGGCTCGCGCGAATCATTTAGCGGAAACTTACGGCAGAGACAGGAGATGGCATGGATTTCACGTTAAGCGAAGAACAGAAGATGCTGGTGGAAACGCTCCGCACGATGGGGGAGCGGGAGAATTTCAGGGAGCTCGCCAAAAAGATCGACGAGACGTGCGAGTTCCCCTTCGAGCTGATGGACCGTTACGCGGAGATGGGGCTTCTGGGCATGACCCTCTCGCCCGAATACGGAGGCGGCGGACAGCCGGCGGTGAACGCGATCCTGGCGGTCGAGGAGCTGGCCAAGTTCAGCCCCATGATCGCCGCTCCGGTGTTCGAGTCGAACGTGGGGCCGGTCCGGGTGATCGATCTCTTCGGAACCGAGGAACAGAAGAAGCGGGTGCTTCCCGGGGTGTGTACGGGGAAACTGAGCGTCTCGGTGTGCATGACCGAGCCGGAGGTCGGCTCCGACCTCACCTCGCTCAGCACGAAGGCGGTCGAGGACGGAGATTCGTATATACTCAATGGAAGAAAGGCCTTTATCACGGGCGGCGGGCACGCAAGCCATTACATGGTCTACACGCGTTTCGGCGACGCGAAGGGGTACAAGGCCATAGGAGGGCTGCTGGTCGAGAAGGGGATGCCGGGCTTCACCTTCGGGAAGCAGGAACGTTACATGGGCCTGCACGGCATGCCCTCGTGCGACCTCTTTTTCGACGACGTCCGCGTGCCGAAGGCGAACCTGGTGGTTCCGCCCGGCGACTTCGGCAAGCTCATGTGGACCTTCGACATCGAGCGCTGCGGGAACGCCGCCATGTGCCTGGGTGTGGCCGGAGGCGCGCTCAACGAGGCGAAAGCATACGCCATGGAGCGCAACGCCTTCGGGCGGCCCATCTGCGAGTTCCAGGCGGTGCAGTTCCTTGTGGTGGACATGGCCACCAAACTCGACGCGGCGCGCCTCCTGGTGTACCGGGCGGCGAGCGGCGCCGGGCAGGGACTGCCCTCGATCTACGAGGCCTCGATGGCCAAGGCGTACGCGAACGAGATGGTGGTGGAAGTGACCGACAAGGCCATGCAGGTCTTCGGCGGTTACGGTTACAGCAGCGAGTTTCCGGTCGAGCGAATGTATCGCGACGCCAAGGCATGGGGCGTGGCCGGCGGGACGCTTCAGATGCTGAAAATAGGCGTGGCGGGCATGATCTTCGGGAGAAGGTTCGACCAGCGTAAATAAGGGCGGACCCGCCCGCCGAGAAAATGATTCCGGAGGAGGGGAGCGATGAAAGCGAAGAAGACGATACTATTCATCCTTGTTCCGATTCTGCTGATCGCGCTGTTCGCGGTCAAGACGCTGTGGAACGCCGGGCAGTTCAAACGCATCGAGCCGTTCTCACTGTATCGCTGTGTGCCCGTACAGGGCTTTCCCGGTCCCGAGGACGTGGTGATCGACCGCGAGACGGGAATGGCGCTCATCTCCTATACCGACCGGCGTGCCGCGATGGCGGGAACCGGACACAATGCCGGAATACTCGCCTATTCGCTCACTACTCCCGGGGCGAAGCCCGTCCGCGTGCAGACCGATTTCAAGGGGGCCTTTACGCCCCACGGCATCCATCTGTACACCGCTCCCGACGGCACCAGGCTTCTCTTCGCCGTCAATATGGGGATGGACAGCCACTTCTTCGAGTCGACGGGCTCGAGTACCGTCGAAATTTTCGTCTATCGCGGAGGGAGGCTGTATCACCGCGAGACCGTCGCGGGCGCGGAACTTTCCAGTCCGAACGATATCCTGGCCGTGGGTCCCCGGCAGTTTTATGTCAGCATTGACCACGGGGCGAGCTCGGTGATGGGGAAGAAGCTTGAGAACTACCTGCAGCTTCCGATCTCGTATGTGCTGTATTATGACGGAAAGGGGTTCCGCAAAGCGGCCGGCGGGATCGCCTACGCAAACGGCATCGCGATCAGTCCCGACGGAGCGACGCTGTACGTGGGGGCGACAGTCGGGCGGAAGGTCCACGTGTACGCGCGCGATACCGGAACGGGTGAGCTCACCGGGAAGGGGAGCGTGCCGGTGGGAACCGGCGTCGACAACCTGGACGTTGACGAGCGCGGCGTGATCTGGGCCGGATGCCACGCGAAACTCCTTTCGTTCGTGGCGCACTCCAAGGACCCGGCGAAACATTCGCCCTCGGAGGTCGTGCGCATTCGGCCGCTCGAGAAGGGCGGATACACGGTGAGCACGGTCTACCTGAACGACGGCGAGGAACTCTCGGGTTCGAGCGCGGCCGCCGCATGGAAGGGCCGGATGCTCGTAGGCGCCGTGTACGATGAGCGTTTCCTCGATTGCGCTCTTGCACCCGGGAAAACGCCCGACGACGCGGAACGATGAAGATTGACGCTCGATCGTACGGTACGCGGAAGCGCCGCCGCATCGCGGCCTTCCGCGCCGACCACACATACCGATAAGGAGAATTACATGAGCCAGTACTACAAGGACGCGGACGATCTGTATGCGATATACGGTTATTTTCTGGACCGGGTGCTGCAGGACCCGAAGATCGGCACCAAGATGTCCAAGGCGGGCATCGTCATCAAATTCATGTACACCGATCCCGACGCCGAGATCACGATCGATCTGAAGAACCCGCCGCAGAAAGAGGGATATTACGGAACATTTCACCTGGGGCCCTGCGGGCTCGAGGCCGACGTGTGGTCCAGGCAGCCGGCGGACCATTCACACCGCTTCTGGCACGGACTGGAAAACCCCATCGCTGGAATAACCAAGGGAATCATCAAACAGGGCGGCAAGGTGACCGCCATGCTGAAACTGCTTCCGGTCATCAAGCCGGCCTTTCACATGTTCCCGATAGCCCTGCAGGAAATGGGCCGGCAGGACCTTATCGTCAAGAAGTGATCGCCATATCGTCCCGGCGACGCACCGGCTTTCCGCCGCGCCGGGCCGGAAGGCGGAGCATACATATACAGACAATGGGATAAGGAGGGCTGGCAATGTCACAGAAGGGACGTATTCATTACGCCTGGTGGATCGTCGTGGCGGGATTTTTCCTCAATCTCGCCGGTATCGGAATCATCATGAACTCGATGGGCGTCTTCTTCAAGCCCGTCATCGAAAGCCTCGGCTTTACGCGCGGGTCGTTCGCGCTCTATTTCACCATCGCGGCGCTCGCGATGATGGTGATGGCGCCGCTCATGGGAAAGCTCCTGGAGCGCTATAACATCCGCCTGGTTATGGGCATCTGCACGACGCTGATGACCGTGAGCTTCGCGCTCTTCTCGCAGTGCACGACGCTCGCGCAGTTCTACACCCTTTCGATTTTCATGGGACTGGGCAGCGCCGGGACGCACATCATCCCCGTCTCCATGATGGTGACCAACTGGTTCGAGGAGAAGCGCGGCCTGGCCATGGGTATCGTCTTCGCGGCGACGGGCATCGGCGGCTTCATCTTCAATCCCTTTTCCAACTGGCTGATCGAAAACCACGGATGGCAGAACGCCTATCTCGTGCTGGGCATCATCGTGGGGATATGCACCATCCCCGTGGCGCTCCTGGTCGTGCGGGTGCGTCCCGCGGACATGGGACTCGCGCCCTACGGGGCGAAGCCCGGCGGCACCGCGCACGAGCAGGCGGCCGCCTCCGGGTTCACGGCGAAGGAGGCCCTGCGCGCGCCCGCCTTCTGGCTTCTGGCGGGGATGATACTCTTCATCGCCGTGGCGAACATGGGCGTGCTGCACCACATCGTGCCCTATCTCACTGACATAGGCATCAGCCCGGCCACGGCCGCGGCCCTCATGTCGCTCCACATGGCCGTGCTGGTGGTCGGGAAGCTCGTTATGGGAGACCTCGCCGACCGCATCGGCCTGATGAAAAGCCTGATCGCGTGCATCGTCGGTCTGACCGTCTCGATCGGCCTGCTCTACGGCGCGGCGGTCTTCTGGGTGGCCGTGGCCTTCAACGTGCTCTTCGGATTCGCCATTTCGGTGCGCACGGTGCTTCCTCCGCTCATGACGGCCGCCTGTCTCGGCCAGAAGCACTTCGGCGTCATTTACGGATTCCTTAATATTTTCACGACGCTCGGCTCGGCCATCGGAGTTCCGCTGTCGGGGTACATTCACGACTGGACACAGAGCTATCATACGGCCTTCGCCCTGTACATCGCGCTGGGGGTACTCGCCGCGGCGTTCGGCGTGCTGGCGCTTCGCAGGGCGCGTTTCGCGCGGGCGCGCGCGTGAAACCGATAATCATCGAAAAGGAAATATCATGTTCGGAAATACCGGAAGGATAGCGAAGATCGACCTCTCTGAAGGGAAAGTGGAAGACCTCTTTCTTCCTGAAGACCTCTACCGCGCCTTCATCGGCGGAAGCGGCCTCGCGGCGAAGCTTTTCAGCGACATGGCCGATATGTCGGCGGACGCTCTTTCTCCGGAGGCGCTTCTGCTCTTCTTGAACGGCCCTCTGGCCGGCGTGAAGCTTTCCGGCGCCAGCCGCTTCTCGGCCGCCGGCCGCTCGCCGCTTACCGGTGCTTTCGCGGACTCATCGTGCGGCGGGTACTTCGCTCCCGCGCTGCGGTACGCCGGATACGACGGGCTGGCCATCACCGGGAGGGCGAAGCGCCCGTCGACGCTCCTCGTCTCGGGCGGAACGGTTTCGGTCGTCGACGCGGACGCGCTGTGGGGGAAGGGGATCGCCGAAACCACCGCGGCCGTGCGCGAACGATTCGGAGCCCGCGCCCGCTCGCTCGTCATCGGGCCGGCGGGCGAGAACCTGGTCCCCTTCGCCTGCGTCATGCACGAGGCGCACCACGCGCTGGGACGCGCGGGACTCGGCGCGGTGATGGGATCGAAACTCCTTAAAGCGGTGGTGATGGAGCCCCACGCCGGGGACGCCGTGCTCGCAGATTCTTCCCGCATGAAGGAACTCGTAAAGGAGCTCACCCCGCGGATAAAAGACTATCTGATGTCGCAGGTTCTGCGCGATTTCGGCTCGCCCGGCAACCTCGAGGGACACATGTACACCGGGGACGTGCCGATTAAAAACTGGACATCCAACTTCTCCGAGGAAATGGCGGAGGCGCTCACCGGAAGCACGCTCACGGAACGCTTCCTCACCCGGACCGGCACCTGCGCGTACTGCGCCGTGGCCTGCAAGCGCGTCGTTAAGGTCGACGACGGCCCCTTCGCCATACCCGAGGGCCCGGGCCCGGAATACGAGACGGTGGTCTCGTTCGGAAGCCTCGTCGGCTCGGCCGACCTGGCGGCGGCCTGCAAGGCCGGAAGGGTGTGCAACGACCTCGGCATGGACACCATCTCGGCCGGGGCCACGATCGCCTGGGCCATGGAGGCCTTCGAGCGGGGAGATCTGTCCGCGAAGGACACTGACGGTGTCGCGCTCGAGTGGGGGGACATGAGCACGGTCATCGACGCGGTCCTTCCGGCGATGGCCGCGCGGAGCGGGAAGCTCGGTGCGCTCCTTTCCACGGGAAGCCGCGCGGCGGCCGAAAAGACGGGCCGGGGTTCGATCGCCTACACCGTGCAGTGCAAGGGGCTCGAGGCGCCGATGCACGACCCGCGCGGCGGCGGGCACGGTCACGCGCTCGCCTACGCGGTGAGTCCGCGCGGGGCCTGCCACGTGGCCACGGCCATGCATTTTATGGAGACAGGGGCCTGCAACTATCCCGAAATAGGCTTCGAGTTCGACCTGGAGGCGCTTACCGACGAAGGCAAGCCCGAAACCATGGCGCTCGCCACGGCGGTCGGCGCGATCGAAAACAGCGCCTGCCTCTGCCAGTACGCCGACCGCTCGTTAAGCTTCACCGAGATCGTCGATCTCCTGAACGCCGCCACCGGGTTCGGCTACACGCCGGAAACGCTGGTGGAGGCCGGGTACCGGATATTCCATCTCAAACGTCTTGTCAATTATCGCCTCGGACTTCGGGCCTCCGACGATTCGCTCACGGAGCGCATGCGCGAGCCCGCGCGCGACGGCGAGCCCGCCGGCATCCCGATCGAGTTCGATTCCATGCTGGAACGCTTCTACGCGATCATGGGAATGGACCCGGAGGCCGGGATCGCCCGCATGGAGAGGCTCGTCGAGCTCGGCCTGGGCGATGAAGGCAGGACGGCGTGGGCGGGGAAATAATCAGCGTCAGCGTGCGAGGCGTCGGAGCGCTGCGGCGCTCGATCGGCGAGCGCGTTCTCGCTCTGCCGGTGGACTCCACCGTCGCCGCGCTCGCGTCGGCCCTCGATATCGATACGAAGCATTCCCCGGTCTTCCTCGTCAACGGCATACGGTGCGCGCGCGACGCGCGCCTCTCCGACGGCGATGCCGTGACGGTCGTCTCGCTCATGGCGGGAGGCTAGGCGGGAGCGTCCATCACCCCCGGCCGATATGTCTTGACATTCCCCCTGAAAGGTGTCAGCCTGTTGCATACACTCAACAGGAGGTCGCACACGTGAATATACCCATCGACTATGAGAAGCGACTCTCGAAGGTCCGCGCGGAGATGAGCGCGCTCGGGATCGACGTCTTCGTCGGCACGCGGACGGTGAGCCTTTCGTACGTGGCCGGCGCCTTTGTGCCGTGGCGCAGCGCCGTCATCGTTACCCGCGATTTCGCCGGGCTCGTCACCATGCTCCTCGACCTGGAGCGGCTCAAGGATGAATCGTGGCTCTCGAACATTTCGCCGTACGCGCCGATTCCGGGCATGGACCTGTGGGACCTCGTGGTGCATCACGTCAAGCAGAACGGCATGGAGAAGGCGAAGATCGGCGTTGAGCTCGGGCACTCGCCGCGCGGCAACACCGGCTACCTCTTCGCCACCGAATACGAATTGCTGAAAAAATCCCTCCCGGACGCGACCTTCGTGAACGCAATTTCGGTCATGGACAGGGCCACATATATAAAGGAACCGTCGGAAATACTGCTCCTCCGGCAGGCCGCCGGAATGGCCGACGCCGCGATCCAGTGCGTGAAGGAGTCGCTCTACGTAGGCATCACCGAAACCGAGATCGCCGGCATCGGCGAGATGGAGCTTCGCCGCCTGGGAAGCGAATACCACTGGGCGGTGACGGGCTCGTCCGAGGTGGCCTCGGGCTACCGGGCCTGTTACAACATGAACGGTACGACGCAGCCGACGCCCAAGATCGTGCAGAAGGGCGAGAACATCATCGCCGATTTTCATCCTCTCTGCCGTCTTTATTATTCCGATCTCGCGCACAACTTCATCCTCGGCAAGCCCACGGCCGAGCAGGAGAAGCTCGCCGACGCCTATGTACAGACCGCGCAGACCATCGTGAGCAATTTCAAGGCCGGTAATAAGGTCGGCGACGTGCACGCGGCGGTCATGGACAGGCTCGGCGCGCTCGGTTACGCCC
>JAGODA010000091.1 GCA_017998475.1 Spirochaetota bacterium
CGCCTTCTTTTCGATAGACGACGCGGAGTGGAGCGGCTTCTCGCAGCTTTTCGACACCGCCCGCATCCTGTATTACGGCGAAGGCGTCGAGGGGGCTCCTCTCTCCGGCTTCGCCCGCAACACCGAACTTCTCGTTTCGCTCGAGGCCGAGCTCAGAATGTTCCCCTCGCCGGCCAGGGACCGAGCGGCCGTCCCACAGGCGGGAGGCAGCCCTTTCCCCGTCGCGCGGACCTTCTATTTCCCTGAAAACCGCACGGTTCCGGATTTCGACTCGCGGGGATCACTCGCGCGTTTCGCTCGCGACGCCCATGTATTCTCCGGCTGCGCCGTAGCTCTGTACGGCGGAGAAGACCCCGCCGAGGACCGGTGGCGCGACCTGGCCTCTCAGCGCGCGCGCGAGGTGGCACGCCTGCTCGTCTCGGAGCACCGCGTACCGTCAGCGCGGATCATGCTGCCGAACGAACGCACCACTGTAACCGGCCCCGAGAAGGGAAGCGCGCGCAGGGTCGACGCGTATCTCGTGCTTCCCCGGCGGGAGCGGTAAGCGGTGGACGCCCCGATCGGCCCGCTCGGATGGGCCTTCATCGCGCTTCTCGGCGCCCTGTGGGGAAGTTTTTCATACACGCTCGCGCTTCGCATCGCCTCAGGCGCGTTCGACGAAAACCCGCTTCGCGCCCTCCTGTCCCGCTCGCGCTGCCCGTCGTGCGGTGGAGCCGTTTCCGCCATCGCGCTCGTCCCGATAGTCGGCTACGCGCTCGTCCGCGGCAGGTGCGAACACTGCGGCGCACGCGTGTCGCCGTTCTATCCGCTCGCGGAGCTCCTGCACGCGGCGCTCCTGGTACTCGTCGTGCGCGCCTTCGGCGCCGGCGCGTATTCGGCCGTCGTCTTCATCGCCCTCTCGCTCGGCATGGCCATCGCGGTCGTCGACGTGAAAACCCTCACCGTGCCGGGCGCGCTCGTCGCATCCACGGCCGCGCTCGCGCTCTATCCGGCGATCGCCTTCGGAAGGCCCGTCGAGCACCTCATCGGCGCGGCGGGCATGTTCGCCTTCTTCGCGCTTATCATGCTGCTCTTCCCCGGCGGTTTCGGCGGCGGCGATTTAAAGTACGCGGCGGCAATCGGTTTCTTCATCGGCTGGGAGCTCTCTATCGTGGCGGTCGAGACCGCGCTTGTAACCGGCGCGCTGGCCGGTACGGCCTACGCCTTACTGACGCGCAAAGGGCTCAGAATCCGTTTCCCCTTCGCGCCGTTTCTCGCGCTGGGATTCGCCGTCGCGGTGCTCTACGGCAGGGACCTCATTCTGCTGTACGGGCGTATTGCGTGGTGAGGGACTAATAGAAAACGGCCTCTTCGCAGAGGCCGCCGTTCGATGCCGTCAAACTACTGCGGACTGTGCAAGGATCAGAAAAACTCCCCGATCCCCTTTCCCGCAGGATTTTCGATCACGCCCCTCTCCGTGATTATCGCCGTGATGTTCGCCGCCGGGGTCACGTCAAACGCCGGGTTCTTGACAAACACGCCCTCCGGCGCCACCTGAATGCCGGCGATATAGGCCACCTCGTCGACGCCCCGCTCCTCGATGGGGATCGCGCTCCCGTCGGGGGTCGCGGGATCGAGAGTGGAGAGCGGCGCGGCCACGTAGAACGGAATGCCGTGTTCCCGCGCGAGCACCGAGTGGGTGTAGGTGCCTATCTTGTTCGCCGTGTCGCCGTTGGCGGCGACGCGGTCCGCTCCGACCACCACCTTTTTAACCACACCCGAGCGCATGAAATGCCCGGCCATGTTGTCGGTTATGAGCGTAACCCGGATGTCGTCTTTAAGGAGCTCCCAGGCCGTCAGGCGGGCCCCCTGCAGATAGGGGCGCGTCTCGCAGGCGTACACCTCGATATGCTTACCCTCCTCCACGGCCGCGCGGATCACGCCGAGCGCCGTGCCGTAGCCCCCCGTGGCGAGCGCGCCGGCGTTACAGTGCGTCATTACCACGTCTCCGTCCTTTAAAAACTTCGCCCCGTTTTTGCCGATCTGCCGGTTGATCTTGACGTCCTCCTCGAAGATCCCGACCGCCTCGGCCTCCAGGGCCTTTTTGATCTCGTCAACGTCCCCGGAACGCTCCACGACGGCGCGCATGCGGTTGATAGTCCAGAACAGGTTTACCGCGGTCGGGCGCGTTTTGCCGAACATCGCGAACACGCCCTCCATCTCTTTTTTAAAGGAGGCGAGGTCCGACGCGTCGGTCTTCTTCGCCGCCAGGGCGATTCCCATTCCCGCGGCTATGCCGATCGCCGGGGCCCCGCGTATCACCATGTCTGTTATCGCCTCGGCGACGTCCCGATAGTTAGGATAGGTCCGGTACACCTCCTCCATCGGTAGAAAACGCTGGTCGAGCATGGAGACCGAGTCCCCGTTCCACTTTATCGTATAATACATCGTCAGGCTCCTTCAGATACCGTTGTTACGCTCAATCCTGTATTTGCGCATCCGTATGCGGTTCCCCCTGCCGTTCCACTCCACCTCGTCCATGTGTATGCGGATGATGAGCAGGCCCCTTCCGCTGTCTTTAAAGAAGTTCTCCGGGTCCCTGGGGTCGGGAAGATCACGGTAGTTGAAACCCGGCCCCTCGTCCTCTATCGCGTACTCCACGTACTCCGGGGTAAGCTCGTACTCCACAAGCACCGTTCGCGCGCCCAGGGACGGATCCGTCTTCCTGCGCTCGATCTCCTCGTTGAATCCCTTTATGCCGGCCTCCTCCCTGAGGCGCGATGGGATCTCGAGGTTACCGTGGAACATCGCGTTGGACAGGGCCTCGCGAAGCGACAGCGCCAGGTTTTCGGCGGTGGTGTGGTTGCACATTCCGACCGGCGCCAGGTTTTTGGTAAGGATATAGGAGATGACGTTGCAGAGCGTCGAGTCGGTGGGGATCCGGTAGGAGCGCCGTTCCCCGAGGAGGTATTTGGCCGAGCTCCCCACGAGCTTCTGTTCCTGTTTGCGACGCAGAATCCCCCTCACCGCGGAGGCGACCTCGTTTATGTCGAAGGGTTTGCGGATGAAGTCGCAGGCGCCGTAGCGCAGCGCGCGGATGGCGTCCTCGATGTTGCCCTGGCCGGTGATGACGAGCACCGGGATGGGGGTCTCGAGCGCGTTGACGTGGCGCAAAAGCTCGATACCGTCCATCTTCTTTAGCTTGACGTCGGTGATTATGAGGTCCACCTCCTTGTGCTCGTTCTTGAGGAGGTAGATCATGTCTTCGGCGCGCTCGAGGGAGATGATTGTATACCCCATCCTCGCGAGCTTTTTCTGAAGGGTGTATCGGATCACCTCGTCATCATCGATGATGACGACCGTGCGCTGGACACCGTTCTCCATCAGGAGCCGGATTCCTTGTCGAACTTTCCGGTGAGCATGTGGCCCATCTTCTCCTTCTTGGTCCTCAGATAGTGGAGGTTCTCCTTGACCGGGGGAATCTCGAGCGGTACGCGTCCCACGATTTCGAGTCCGTAACCCTCGAGACCGATGACCTTTTTGGGATTGTTCGTTATGAGACGGATGGTATGCAGCCCCAGGTCCACCAGTATCTGGGCGCCGATGCCGTAGTCGCGCAGGTCTGCCGGAAAGCCCAGCTTGATGTTCGCCTCGACCGTGTCGAGCCCCTGCTCCTGAAGGTGGTACGCCTTCAGCTTGTTGCCCAGACCAATGCCGCGCCCCTCCTGTCTCATGTAGAGCACCACGCCCACCCCCTCGGTGTTCACCATTTCGAGCGCGCGGTGCAGCTGAGAGCCGCAGTCGCACCGGAGCGAACCGAATACGTCGCCGGTCAGGCACTCGGAGTGGACGCGCACAAGAACGTTCTCGCGCCCCACCACGTCCCCTTTGACCAGGGCGACATGCGTTGCGCTGTCGACGTCGGTTTCGTAGGCGAAGATCCGGAAATCGCCGAAGTCGGTCGGAAGACTCGCCTCCGAGACGCGCCGCACCAGGCGCTCCTTGTGCTGGCGGTATTTGATGAGGTCGGCGATGGTGGCGATCTTCAGGCCGTGCCTCTCCGCGAACTTGTCCAGGTCGGGGCGACGGGCCATGCTCCCATCGTCGTTCAGTATCTCGCAGATTACGGCCGACGATTTGAGGCCGGCCAGGCGCGCCAGGTCCAGAGAACCCTCCGAATGGCCCGCGCGCACGAGCACGCCGCCCTTCTTCGCGGCAAGCGGAAATATGTGCCCCGGTCGGTTCAGATCGGCCGGGCCCGAGGAGTCGTCGATGAGTACCCGGATGGTTCGCGCACGGTCGAAGGCCGATATGCCCGTGGTGGTGCCTTCCTTCGCGTCGACGGAAACAGTAAAGGCCGTGCAGAACTTGTCGGAATTTTCCGGCACCATGAGTGAAATGCCCAGCGCCTCGAGGCGCTCCTGCGTCATGGAGATGCAGATGAGCCCCCGGCCGTACGTCGCCATGAAATTGACGATCTCGGGTGTGCAGAATTCGGCCGCAACGACGAGGTCGCCCTCGTTCTCGCGGTCCTCGTTGTCGACCAGGATTATCATGCGTCCGTTGCGGATTTCTTCTATGGCTTCGCTTATCGTGCAGGTATTCATGTCGCGGCTCCCAGGGGGTATCGGCCTTCCCGATTTCTGGGTGCATTTAAGGAACCACCCCGGGTATAGTCAAGATTTTTATGCCCGCTTTTACTTGACAGAATCCCGGCCCGTCCGGCTAATGAGGGCATGGATCGGCATCGCACCACACGAGCGCGATACGCCGGAGTCCGGGCGGCCATCGGGCTCGCCTTTGTCGCGCTGGCCCTGGCACTCGGTCCCGCCTGCACCCGCCCGGTCGTGGAGCGCGAGGCCGACGACTTCAGCTTCGCTCTCATAGGCAACACCCTGCCCGAATCACCGTTCGGAAGCATGAGTCCCCGCGTATCGGAGGCCATCGTCCGACTCAACGCGGACAATCCCGTGTTCACCGTTCATCTGGGCAACAGCGTATACGGCGGACGGCAGTGGATGGGCATAAAAGAAAGCGATGTCGCGCGCCAGTACCGCGAGTTCAAGGCCCTTCAAAGGACCGTCCGGTCGATCGTCTACACCGTCAAAGGGGAGATGGACGGCTACAACGACACCTCCGACCTCTACCGGAAACACACGGGCCGTGAGCCATATTACTCGTTCAACTACGGAAACGTGCACTGTATCGTTATCGATACGTGTGATCCCACGCCCGGCTCGATGGGCCCGGAACAGCGCGCATGGCTCGAGGCCGATCTCGAACACTATCGCATGTCGCCGGCCATATTCGTTTTCGCTCACCACTCACTGCTTCCGGTTAAGTACGAGTCCGCCATAACGCTTCAGGGCGCGCAGGAGCTGCTCGCGCTTTTCGCGAAATACCCGGTAAAGGCGGTGTTTTCGGGACAGCCCGCCGTTTTCCACACGGCAAAAAGCGGAGAGGTGCTCTGCGTGACCGCCGGAAGCGGCGGATTCAACCGCGAGGAGCAGTATCGAAGACGAAATTACTACTACGTGGTTACGTTCAGCGGCGGGGTGGTCCGCGTGTCGGAACGGCAGGCAAACTGAGGATCGCGGCGTCGCGGAGGCGGCGCCCTGAGAGGTGTATAATGCAGCGTGAAATCTGTTACGATCGTCTGGAACACTTCAAGGAAGACGTACGGCGCGCCGGCATAACGAAGCTCGCTTTCGCCGAGACCAGGGAGAAACGTCCCATGCAGGTCGGACCGGACCTCCTTCAGG
This sequence comes from Spirochaetota bacterium, assembly GCA_017998475.1. Lineage (GTDB taxonomy): Bacteria > Spirochaetota > UBA4802 > UBA4802 > UBA5368 > MVZN01. The sequence continues at coordinate 5,742 of JAGODA010000091.1, forward strand.
TGGTCGACATAGCGAGGCTTGAAATACTCGCCTATCGAAGTCCCACCATCTACAAATACAAAACCGCCGACGCCGACTTCGACGCCATTCACGACGAGCTTGTCGCCGAGGGATTCGAGATAACGCGGCGCAGCAGGAATATCACATGAGCGGCGCGCGCGCACCTCGGTCCGGCGCGACGACGACGCCGGGGTACGTCGCGGACGGCCGGGCCGCGGTAATCCGAATCGAAGGACTTAACGTACACTTCGAGCTCTCCGGAGGAAAACTCCTCGCGGTACGGGACCTCTCATTTTCCCTCGCGGAGGGAAGGACGATGGGGCTGGTGGGAGAGTCCGGCTGCGGAAAGTCGGTTACGGCCCATTCGATACTCCGGCTCATACGCCCTCCCGGCGTAATCGCCTCGGGAAAGATCGAATTCGGGGGCAGGGACCTGCTCGCGCTACGCGAGGAGGATATGACCTCGATACGGGGCAGGCAGATCGCCATGATCTTTCAGGAGCCCATGTCCTCGCTCAATCCGGTGCTCACGATCGGCTACCAGATCGCCGAAACGCTGCGCGTCCACGCGGGGCTGAACGCCGGGGACGCGCGAGCGCGCGCCGTCGAGCTTCTCGACAGCGTCGGCATCGGCGACCCGGCGCGCCGCGTTTCGGCCTACCCGCACGAGCTCTCCGGCGGCATGCGCCAGCGCGTGATGATCGCCATGTCGCTCGCCGCCTCGCCGTCGGTGCTCATAGCCGACGAGCCGACCACCGCGCTCGACGTGACCATCCAGGCCCAGATCCTCGACCTCCTGCTCCGCCTTCAGCGCGAGCGCGGGATGTCGCTCCTGCTCATCACCCACGACCTGGGCGTGGTCGCCAACGTGGCCGACGACGTGGCCATCATGTACGCCGGCGAGATCGTGGAGGCGGGTACCGTGCGCCAGCTCTTCGAATCGCCCCTGCATCCCTACACCCTGGGCCTTTTCGAGGCCATCCCGCGCATCGGCAAGCGCGTCAGGCGCCTGGCGACCATCCCGGGCGCGGTGCCCGCATTTACCGAACCGCCCGTCGGTTGCGCGTTCCATCCCCGCTGCTTCAAGGCCGCGGACGAGTGCCTCCGAGGACCGATTCCACTCCTGTCGCGGAAGGGCCATTCCGTTCGCTGTATACGCGCATAACGGTCGCGTCGTCTTTCCTTCGGCACCGGCACGCGGCCGTTCGCGCGTCATATTCCAGCGCCACGTACGCCTTTGCATCACCCCCGGCCGTTTCTCCACTCAGGACCGTGAACAAATCGTCCCGAACCATAATCGTTCGGTCCGATGGCTGTGCCGTTTACTCCCGCGACCGCGCCGCACTATACCGCCATGCGCCTGTTAAACCGGCCTTTTTATCCGCCCTCCGCGGGTAAAACGATATCGGGCCGGGAAAACCGGCATGTCCATGACAAATTGACTTGACAAATACTTGAGATATAAAATATTTAGATATCAAGTAATATTCACGAGAGAACCTCATGGAAGACAGGCTGTTGTATCTCATCTCGCGCGCGCAGCACAGGCTGAAAAACCATCTCAAGCGCGAATTCGCCGCGGCGAAGGTGGGAGTATCGCCCGCGCAGATGGGAATCCTCTTCCTGCTCAAACAGAGCGACGCGCGGCCCATGAACGAGCTGGGCCGTCTGCTCGACATCGACGGCTCGGCGATAACGGGGCTTGTGGACAGGATGGAGCGGCAGGGATTCGTGCGACGCGTCCCCAATCCCGGCGACCGCCGCCAGTCGCTGATCTCCATCACCGAAAAGGGCGCGAACGAGGCCTCACGGGCGGCCAGGGTCGCCAGGAAGACGAACGAGGCCATAAAAGAGGGATTCAGCCCGGCGGAAATCGAAACATTTACACGGATACTTTCGTCTTTCTTCGAGAAGTTCAAATAGACGCGAACACGCTAAAACTTGAAAAGGAGAGTTCAGCATGAGTACGGCCCTTTCACTGTACAACCGTTTCGAAAAAATTCCCCTGGGGAAATGGCTCTTCTCGCGCCTGGTATGCCTGAAGGCCCCGTATTTCGGCACCATCAGGCCGCATTTCGTCGAACTGAGGCCCGGCTACGGCGAGATCCGCATGCGCAAGCGCAGGCGCGTCCAGAACCATCTTGGCACGGTGCACGCGCTCGCCATGGGCAACCTCTGCGAGCTTGTCGGCGGCATGACCCTCGACGTCACGCTCCCGCGGGGAATGCGCTGGATACCGCGGAGCATGAATATCGAATACCTCAAGCTCGCCCGCACGGACCTGGTCGCGCGCTGCTCCATCGACACGCCGGAGCCCGGCGTTAAAAAGGACCTCCCGGTAACCGTACGCGTTACCGACGCGGCGGGCGTCGAGGTGGTGCGCGCGGTCATCACCATGTACATCTCGCCGAAGGAATGATCAGACATCGTAGTGACGCTGGAGGTTCTTGTACGATAACGCCTCGAGGAGATGGCCCTTGCCTACCGAGACGCTGCCCGCAAGGTCGGCGATGGTCCGCGCGACCTTGAGCACCCGGAAAAAAGAGCGCGCGGAGAGGTTCATGGTCTTAACCGCTCCTTCGAAAATCCGCTCGCTCTCGGCGTCGATGGCGCAATGCTCCTTGATCTCATCGTTGTTCATGCGCGAGTTATACACGGTGCGCCCACCGGCGAAACGCCGGCGCTGGACCTCCCGCGCCCGGCACACGCGGTCGCGAATGGCCTCGGAGCCCTCGCCCCTGGCGTTGTCGAGCAGGTCCCCGCAGGGAACGCGGGGCACCTGCACCTCGATGTCGATGCGGTCCAGGATGGGACCGGCTATCTTACGGAAATAGCCCTCCACCTTCGTCGGCGAGCATTTGCAGGCAATCTCCGGGTCGAACAGGTACCCGCACTGGCATGGATTGCTCGCCGCCACCAGCATGAAATCGGCCGGGAAAGTCGCGCTGCCCGATGCGCGCGATACCGTAATCTCACAGTCTTCCAGCGGCTGCCTGAGCGATTGAAGCACGTGGGATGGAAACTCGGCGAACTCGTCGAGGAACAGGACCCCGTTGTGCGCCAGAGAGACCTCGCCCACCGATGGCTGTCTTCCACCGCCAACCAGCGCCACGTCCGAGGCCGTATGGTGCGGCGAGCGGAACGGCGGCGCGAGGATGAGGCCGGCGCCGGGAGGGAGCGCCCCTCCCACCGAGTGGATCATCGTCGTAACGATGGCCTGCTCGCGCGTCATCTCCGGCAGAAGCGATGGCAGGCGCTTGGCCAGCATGGTCTTCCCCGAACCGGGAGGCCCGTAGAGAAGCACATTGTGGTGCCCCGCCGCTGCGATCTCCAGGGCCCGTTTGGCGCTTTCCTGGCCGCGAACGTCGCCGAAATCGTGGCGATGACGCGGTGACGGCGCGCGTTCGCCGGCGCCGGCATACGGAGAGCCTTTACCCCCGCATATTTCGATCGCCTCGCGGATGTTACGCGCGGGGAACACCTCGATCCCCTCGATCGCGGCGGCCTCGCAGCGGTTGTCGAAGGGCACGATAACGCGCCGGTAGCCTTCCCGGTACAGTCCGATCGCCATCGCGATCGCGCCGCGCACCGGTTTTATTCTGCCGTCGAGGGAAAGCTCGCCGACCATCGGGAAGGCCGAGTGATCGCACGCGATCTGCCCCGTTGTGGCGAGTATGGCCATGGCGATGGGAAGGTCGAAATTTGCGCCCTGCTTGCGGAAGCCCGCGGGGGCAAGGTTTACCACAAAATTCCGGGGCGGAAACTCGAAACCGGAGTTCTCAACCGCGGAGCGTATGCGCTCGCGCGCTTCTTTGATCGTGGAATCGGGAAGCCCGACGATGGTGAAGCCGGGGAGTCCCTTGACGATATCGACCTCCACCTCCACGATGACCGCGTCTATCCCCTGGACCGCCACCGAAACAGCGCTTGAAAGCATGGTCCCCCATCCGGCTATTCTGGATTGTCAGGGGGCAAAAAAACGGCCGCGGAAAAGCCGGGGTCGGGGCGGGAGCGAAGCCGGGGATGTTCCCGGTCATCGTCAGCCCGCTGGGCCCGCAGCGTCTTCCGCGGCAATCCTACGCACCCTGCAATTAATACGAACGGGCAGGGTCAGATATAAAAAGTTTTTCCTATTTTCTGAATTTTTTTACGAAAAACCTCACCACAAAGGCGATCAGGGCCGCCAGAAGCACGAAAACGCCGAACATCACCCAGGTCACCATCGTCCCGCGAGAGAGCAGCTTGACCGGATTGAGGCTGGGTTCGCTCACTATCCTGCCGAGCTTGCCGCTGTATTTCTCGGGTACGTCGGGAAGCCCGTCGCCGTCGATATCGGGGAAGCTTTTAATGAATTCCATCACGCCGACCCATTCCTTGAGCTCCTGGATGCCGGGTTTGCGCTTGTCCGCGTCGATCCTGTGCGCCACCAGGTCGTTGATCGCCTTCCCCTGCCGGTCCTTGGGAACGATATTCAGAATATTGAAGGTAAACCCGCCGATAACTTTCAGAAAGGTCGTGTCGTAGATGTTTGCGGCGATGCGATAGAGCGTCTTATTGGACGATGAATAGTCCAGCGGAACGTATCCATCCTCCTCGGAACCCATCCAGATATTGGTAACCCGGTCGAATACCGCCCGGCGCGGATTATAGGTGAATCGTACGCCCGAGATCTGCAGAAAATACGAGCTTCCCTTCAGCGGATAGATGCTGGTGAGGATCTCCATGGCCTTCTTTATCTCGGAGCCGTACAGGTAGCACGAAACGAGCGGATAGGCCATCGTTCCGTCCATGCCGATGCCGAGCGGTATGGTA
>JAGODA010000092.1 GCA_017998475.1 Spirochaetota bacterium
GCGATGGTAGCGGGTATAGCCTATCATTACTTCCGGCGGGGACTCTACAGCCCGCTCGATATCGACGTCCGCGCCAGAGCCTGACACTCACACCGCACAACAGCGGTCCTTGCCCTGTATTTTCGCCTTGTACATCGCCCGATCGGCAAGGTCGAGGAGTATGAAGGCGTCTTTCATCGACTGGTCGAGCTCGGCGACACCGATGCTCACGGTAACCCCCTCGGGCAGCGCGTCTTTTTTCGATGTGGTTTCCTTTATTTCCCGCGAGATTTTTTTCGCGATCTTCATGGCGTTCTGTCTTGCGGTGTGCGGCAGTACCACCAGGAATTCCTCACCTCCGTAGCGGCCGACAGAATCGATCTTCCGTATGCTACGCCTGAGGGTGGCCCCGACCATGGAGAGCACCCTGTCGCCTACCTTGTGCCCGTAGATGTCGTTGAACCGCTTGAAGTTATCTATGTCGATAAAGAGCACCGACAGTGGAAGGCTGTAGCGGCGGGCCCTCTGGAATTCCCGGTCGAGATCGTTTTCGATGTAATCGTGCGTATATGTTCCTGTGAGACCATCCCGGGTGGCGGCCTCGATGATGCCGGCCATACTGTCCTTGATGAACACGGCGACGTCCGTGCCGGTTGTGCTGAAGTGGTCGACGACAGCCGTCTTGAGGCTTACCGATCGGCCGAGCGTGCGGGAAAGCTCCTTTCTGTTTTCGGTGATGCTGTGCCAGAGTGTTTTGGCCCTGTCCTCGGTTGTTTTATAATGGAAAATGCTTTCCAGTAAAACGGAATAGGGGGAATCGGTCTCATGACGGAGCGATTCGATGACGAAGCTGAGGACCGTGTCATCGTTGAAATCGGACAGTATGTCCAGCTCCATGTTCTCTTTGGTCTGCAATATTCTGTTTATCATGCACGCACCTGTCGGCGCAACGGGCGAGGATGACGTATTCCGCCGATTGAAAAATACCTTATAAAATAGGGGCGGACAATCGACAATCTATTCAGCACCACAACGGCGGGCGAATGTCAATAGAATTTTCACCGAAGAGCGGCAGTCCCGCTCCGTTGCCGGACATAAGGGGTATATCCCTGCTCGGGTTTGATGAATATCTTTACATTTTATGATATCCGTATACAGCATGGGTGTACGTTAACATACGAGCGGCATCCGAATGATAGGGGACGGGATATGGCATGCTGACCTGTTAATAATACCACCCTCCGTGCGCCAATGAAAGGTTCGAACATGGCAAGAAAAGAGACATACAACAACCTGATCGACATCTGTATCCAGATGGAAGAAAACCCTGACCTCGCGGGAAACGCCCGTGAGATGTTCAGGCACCTGTTGTCCGAGTATTTCTTCAAGAGTGACGTCTACGACAGCAAGAAGGTGGCTTTTCTGATCGAGAATATGTCCCTTCCGGATTTCCTCGGTGAACACCGTTCACTCATCGAAGTCGACATGGACAGGCTGAGGGCCTTCATCGATGGCGATACCATCAACGATTCACTTTCCGGCAGGATAATGATAACCGCGGATTATCTTAAGGCCTTCTACCCCCATCATCCGCCGGCGTTCAATAAGCTTCCACCTGATGTACGTGAAGAGCTCCTTCAGAGGGTGAAGGATCGGAACCGGCTGATAAGCGAGGCGTTCGAAAAGATAATGACCGACCGCGAGGCGGACCGTTCGAGGAAGGTGATTACGCTGATAGCGCTGATCGTGAAGAACATACACCGTAAAACGGGGCTTCCGCTCAATCCCCCGTCGTCTCCGGCGGAGGCGGTGATTCGCGGAGTATTTAAAAACTGCGATGAGGTTTTCAACGCCAGACAGCGTCAGCTCGCCGAGCTTGGCGACGACACAAAGATAAAGGAACTCATAAAGACATTCTTCACGGTGAAAAAGTTCCAGGACCTTGCGGGCATAACGAAGCTGTTCAAAACGGAGCTTGACCGCTACCGCAAGAGGGCGCTGAGGGGATGACGGGCGCTCAGAGCCCCTCGTTTTGCCGCGAGGAATAGTAATAATAGAGTATCAGGTCGACAAGAACGAGGATGCCGACCGCTATATAGAAGAATATGACCCAGTCGATCCCCGTGAGTATTTTGTTCACGATCCCGCATCCGTAGCCCGCCAGCACCAGCCAGAGGAAGAGTTTGGATTTCGCCCTTACGTCCTTAAGCTTGATAGATTTGTAAATAGAAGCCGGCCAGGAAGCGCCGAAACAGACAAGCATTAAAGCCTCGAACATCGTATGCCTCCGTGATATTCGCGTAATACGCGGTCAGCGGTAAAACAGGAAGGCGGGGTGATTAAACCCCGCCTTCCGTATATTATCCTTCGATAATCCCGTTACTTCACGAAACCCAGAGCCTTTCCGATGACCGGCGAAAGCTTCACCACCACGCCGGCGAATACGACGGATACCATGCTCATGAGCTTGAGGAGAATGTTGAGCGAGGGGCCGGCGGTGTCCTTGAACGGGTCGCCGACCGTATCGCCGATTACGCCGGCCTTGTGGGCATCGGAGCCCTTGCCGCCGTAGTTGCCTTTCTCGATGAACTTCTTCGCGTTGTCCCACGCTCCGCCCGCGTTATTAAGCATACAGGCCACCGAGAAACCGCAGGAGAGAGACCCGGCCAGAAGACCCATGACGCCGGCGACGCCGAGTACGAGGCCCACCGCGACGGGTACGATGAGCGCCAGGAAGGACGGGACGATCATCTTGCTCTGCGCGCCCTTGGTAGAGATCTCGACGCAGCGGGCGTAATCGGGTTTCTGCGTACCCTGCATGATGCCGGGGAATTCCTTGAACTGACGGCGGACTTCCTCGACCATGGCGCCCGCGGCGCGGCCGACGGCTTTGATCGTCATGGCGCAGAACACAAAGGCCATCATGGCGCCGAGGAAGAGGCCGCAAAGTACGAGCGGGTTCATCAGCGACATATCGTACGCAACGGCGAAGTCCTTGATCTGGGCGGTATGCGCGACGACATCGAAATCGCTGGCGATAACGCCTTCGGGCAGTTTGTGGTAGAACTTGACCGCGCCGACCTGGAAAAAGCCTTCAGGGGAGGTGACGGCGTACTTGCCTATCCATATCTTCACTTCCTCGAGATACGCGGCAAGAAGCGCCATCGCGGTGAGGGCGGCCGAGCCGATCGCGAAGCCTTTACCGGTCGCGGCGGTGGTGTTGCCCAGCATGTCGAGAGCATCGGTCCTCTTTCGGACTTCAGGAGGAAGGTGGCTCATTTCGGCGTTTCCGCCCGCGTTGTCGGCGATGGGGCCGTAAGCGTCGGTGGCCAGCGTTATGCCGAGGGTGGCGAGCATGCCGACCGCCGCGAAGCCGATACCGTAAAGGCCATAGTTGGCGCCCTGGGTGAATCCGCCGGCCGAGGCGTAGGCGATGATGATGCCGAGCACGATGGTGATGACGGGAATCCCGGCCGAGAGCATACCGGTTGACATACCGTCAAGAATACCGGTCGCGGGTCCCATGGTGTGCTGTTTGGCGATACCCTGGGTGGGAGCGTACTCGTCGGCGGTGTAGTATTCAGTCGACTGGCCGATGATGAGACCGGCGACCAGACCCGCTATGATTGCCCCGAAGACGCCCCAGGTGATGAGGTTGACATGGGCCATGACGGCGAGGCTGGCGATGATAAGAATCGAGCTGCCCCACACCCCGACGTTAAGGGATACGAGCAGGTTCTTCATCGTCGCATCTTCCTTCGTGCGGACCATGAAGATGCCGATGATCGAAAAGAGGATGCCGAGACCGGCGACGATCATGGGGGCGATGATGGGCTTCACCGCTTCAGCCGCCTCGCCGGCCACGAGAGGAAGGGCCGCGCCGAGAGCGGCGGTCGCGAGGATGGAGCCGCAGTAGGACTCGTACAGGTCCGCGCCCATTCCGGCGACGTCGCCGACGTTGTCGCCGACGTTGTCGGCAATGGTGGCCGGATTGCGGGGGTCGTCCTCGGGGATGCCCGCTTCGACCTTGCCGACCAGGTCGGCTCCGACGTCGGCGGCCTTGGTGTAGATACCGCCGCCGACACGCGCGAAGAGCGCCTGTGTCGACGCGCCCATGCCGAAGGTTATCATGGTGGTGGTTATTTCAACCAGCTTGGCATGCTTGAATTCCGCGCTGTTGATCAGGTGCATGTCGAATACGCCGCCTGCTATCCCGATCTTGTGGACGAGCATTTCGCTCAGATTCCAGATGTTGTTATCATAAATGTAGTTGAGGGCCATGTACCACAGGGAAATGTCCAGCAGGCCGAAACCGACGACGACCAGACCCATGACGGCGCCCGAACGAAAGGCGACCTGGAGTCCGCGGTTAAGCGATTTCGACGCGCCCTGGGCGGTCCTCGAGGAGGCGTTGGTGGCGGTCTTCATGCCCAGGAATCCGCACAGACCCGAAAAGAAACCGCCGGTGAGGAACGCCACCGGTACGAACGGGTTCTGGATTCCGAAGAAGGCGAGAACGCTGAAGAGCACCAGCAGCACCAGGAAAACGATGGCGACAACTTTATACTGCCGCTTTAGATAGGCGTAGGCGCCTTCCCGCACGTACCCGGCGATCTCTTCCATCGTATCATTACCCTTCTCCGCTCCCATCATGAGCCGGTATAAAAACCAGGCGAAGAACAGGGCAATGAGCGACGCCACCGGGGCGATATAAAACAGAGGATTAACCATAGTGAGTCACTCCTTTACCATTAGTTTTTATTTGTAAAGACAGCCCGTCCGGCCCGGCCGGACGGGCATGAATGAGCCCAATTATTTTTCCATCGCGTTATAGACGTATTCAGCGAGGTCAAAGGTCTGAAGGTTCTGAATGTCGAGCTCGTTCGCGCCGTCCGAGAGCATGGTCAGGCAGAACGGGCACGCCGTCGCTATCTTCGTGGCCCCGCTGGCCTGGGCATCCTTGGTACGGAACTGGTTGATGCGGGTGCCCAGGTGCTCCTCGATGAACATACGCGCCCCGCCCGCGCCGCAGCAGAAGCTGCGATGGTGGTTGCGGCTCATCTCGACTATTTTCGTTCCGGGAATTGCCTTGATGATGTCGCGCGGCGCGGCATAGATCTCGTTGTAGCGTCCGAGGAAGCACGAATCGTGATAGGTGACCGTTTCATTGAGCGGCTCGACGAGTTTTATCGTTCCCTTCTTGATGAGGTCGGCGATGACCTCGGTGTGGTGATACACTTCGTAGTTCGCTTCGAGCGGCGCGCCGTCGGAACCGACGCCGACCGTGGCGAACTTTTTGTATTCCTTCTTGATTACGTTATAGCCGTGCGGGCAGGTGGTTATGATCTTCTTCACGCCGTAGGCCTTGAACATTTCGAGATTCTGGGTGGCCAGGGCGTGGAAAAGGTACTCGTTTCCGGCGCGCATCGCGGCGTCGCCGCAGCAGGCCTCTTCGGCGCCCAGGACGCCGACCTTGTATCCGGCCTTCTGAAGGATCTTCACCATGGCGATGCCGATCTTCTGGTTGCGCTTGTCGAAGGACGCGTAACAGCCGACGTAATACAGAAAGTCGACCTCGGGATCCTCGGCGAGCGTCTTGACGCCGAGGTCGGCGGGCAGCCAGTCGCCGCGGCCGGCGAAACCGAAGCCGAACGGGTTGGAGTTGTTCTCCATGTTCGAAAGGGTGGTCTGAAGCTCCGGCGCCATGGACCCTTCCATGAGGATCTTGTAACGGCGCATGTCGTTGATCTTGTTGATGTGCTCGATCTGTACCGGGCAGTTCTCGACGCAGGCGGCGCAGTTGGTGCACGACCAGATCTCGTCGTCCTGCACGTGCTCGCCGATGAGCATCTTCGACTCCACGGCCGCCGGATCCTGCCCCGCCTTCTTCGCTTCGATGAGCTTTGGAACGCGCTCGTCCATGGCCGCCTTGACGTCGTTGATTATTTTCTTCGGCGAGAGCGGCTTTTCGGTGAGATAGGCCGGACAGTTGTCCTGGCAGCGTCCGCAGCGGGTGCAGGCGTCGCCGTCCATCAGCTGTTTCCAGGTGAACTGCTCGACCGAACCGACGCCGAAGGACTCGGCCGTCTCGAAGGTCTCGGGCGAGATGGGCTTCATCGAGTATTTGGTCTTTTCGCTTTCATTGTCGAGGTTCTGGTAGTAGACATTGAGCATGGTGATCGCGACATGCCCCAGTTTGTCGGAGCCAACAAGGCCGATGAATGAGAAGGCCGACACCATGTGCAGCCACCAGTTGACGTAGTGCATGGTCTCCAGCGCGGGTTTGCCTATCCACGAGAAGGCGTAGGCAAGGGTGTAGCCGAAGGGAGACCAGACTTCGAATTTCGGAAAGTCGGTGATCGCGATGCGCATCGCCTCGTTGAAAAAGCCGGTCAGGATGATGAAGGTAATGAGCGCGAGCGCGAAGGTGTCGATCATCTTGGTGTCGAGCCGGGAGGGCTTCACCTTGTACCGGCGGTAGATGGCCATGGCCAGGCCGACCAGTACGATGGCGCCGAAGAGGTCCCCGGCCAGCGACCATATAAGGTAGAAATTACCATAAATAAACTTGGTGTGGAAAAAGAGCTCGGTGAAGTCTTCCTGCACCACGATTATCATGGTAACTATAAAGAGGCCGATGAATCCCCAGAAGAGGCTGACATGGAAAATGCCGGCGTAGGATTCGCGGAGCACCTTGGCCTGAAAGATGACGTACTTTAGAAACGCGTAGATCCTTTTCTCGTGGAAATCCGTGCGGAGCTCACCGACCCCCTGCCTCCATATTTTGATTCTGCGATAAAGGGTAATACCGAGGTAGATGAACGCGGCGAACATGAAGATATATATGCCCCAGCGCATGAAGCCATGCGAACCGCCAACATTGAAGTACATCTGACGGGCTATGTCGGTGGCGGGCATATCGTACAAACCGGCGAAATTCATAAGAAATCCTCCGCTTCTGTTAGATATGAAACGATAATCGCTGGTGATAAAGCGAGTTCACATGGAACTCATACGGAACAGACTTGTCGCGAACATGGCCGGCATGACGGTCGATCCGTCCCTCTGCCCTTACAATCCCGGTCTACCGGGTCCCGCAACAATTCCAAATACAAACCTGACTACTCAAAGTCCATTACGTAAGCGTGAGGATGGTTGTCAACTTTATTTTATCGACGAATCATGACATATTAATATGAATGTATATATTTGTATAAAACGCCATCGCGGCATGTAAATGTACCTCCCGAATGCCGCGAAACGGTATTTTTTTGGTGCCGAAGCGGGCCGCGGGTGATATATTTCACCAATGCGGCCGCTCAATTTTAATTGACAGCGGCCGCGAATGGGCCCCATAGTGTGCCCCTTGCGGACGCCGTTTCATGGCGGCGTTGCCGTACATCGAGCTATCTTATCCAGAGTGGTGGAGGGACTGGCCCCGGGAAGCCACGGCAACCGTCCCCGTCAGGGGACCGGTGCTAACTCCAGCGGATGAAAATCCGGGAGATGGGATGGCAGTTTATTGAACAATAAACCGCTATCGCATTATGACCGATACGCGGTTTTTTATTTTGGGAGGTTCCGCTCACGCGGATTGACGAATGAAAACGAACGGAATTCTCGACATGCCCGATGACTCGGTGGGGGTCGTCACCACCGAGTATTTCACCTTCGCGTCTCCACCCGGGGAGATGGGGCTTGTATCCGGCCGTAAACTCGGGCCCATCACGCTGGCATACGAGACGTACGGCGCGCTCAACGCGAAGCGCTCGAACGCGGTGCTGCTCCTGCATGCGCTTTCCGGCTCCGCGCACGCGGCCGGTTTCAACAGCTCGGATGACCTCTATCCGGGCTGGTGGGACCTTTATGTCGGGCCCGGAAAGACCTTCGATACGAACAAGTATTTCATAATCTGCTCGAACGTCATCGGCGGATGCACCGGTTCGACCGGGCCGGCCTCCATCAATCCGGAAACGGGAAGCGAATACGGTCTTGGCTTTCCCATCGTGACGATACAGGATATGGTGAACGCCCAGTATCATCTTGTGCGGCATCTCGGAATCGAGCGGCTGCTCGCGGTCGCGGGCGGGTCCATGGGAGGCATGCAGGCGCTCCAGTGGTGCATATCCTATCCCGATATGGTCGCGTCCGCCATACCAATCGCGACGTCCGCCTCGCTTTCCGCGCAGGGGATCGCGTTCAACGAGGTCGGGCGCCAGGCCATCTTCCGGGACCCGAGCTGGAACGGCGGCGACTATTACGGCGGGAAGAAGCCGGAGGATGGCCTGGGACTTGCGCGCATGATCGGCCACATCACCTACATGAGCGAGCGTCTGATGCACGAAAAGTTCGGCCGCAGGCTGCAGAACGCGGACCTGTTCGGCTTCAACTTCGAGTCCGAGTTCATGGTGGAGTCGTACCTGCATCATCAGGGAATTAAGTTCGTCAATCGCTTCGACGCCAACTCGTACCTCTACATCACCAAGGCCATTGATTATTTCGACCTTAAGGCCGATTACGGCAGTCTGGCCGCGGCCTTCGAGAAGGTGACTGCGGATTTCCTCATCATCAGCTATACCTCGGACTGGCTCTACCCGAGCGAGCAGGCCAGGGAGATCGTACGGGCGCTTCGCGCGTGCGGCAAGCATGTCGGCTACACCGAGATCGAATCGGACACCGGGCACGACACTTTCCTTCTCGACGACCGGCAGACGCAGCGCAATATCGCCAATTTTCTGAGGAGCCAGTTTGAAAAGCACGGTTGATCACACCGCGGAGATCCGGGCGGGGTACGATATCATCATCGAGGAGGTCCCGACGCACTCGCGCGTGCTGGACCTCGGGTGCGGGGACGGAGTGCTGCTGCACACGCTCCAGCGGGTCAAGAAGGTAGACGGTTACGGAGTAGAGCTCTCCGCCGAGGGCGTGAGCGTGTGCCTGGAGAAGGGGCTCTACTGCTACCAGGGCGACATCGATGACGGCCTCGCCGATTATAAAAGCAATTCGTTCGATTACGTTATCCTCAACCAGACCCTGCAGAGCACCAAGAAGCCGGAATACGTGCTGGCCGAGATCATGCGTATCGGAAAAAACGCCGTCATCAGCTTTCCGAATTTCGGCTATTACCGCATCCGCATGCAGCTGTTGATCAAGGGAACGATGCCGAAAAACCGGCTTTTGCCCTACGAATGGTACGAGTCGCCGAATATCCACCTTCTCACAATCCGCGACTTTCGCCGGTACTGCCGCGAGCGCGGATACCCCGTAAAGAACGAGCGGCATTTCAACGTCGGTGAAGGCGGGGTCTCCATCCCCAGCGTCGCCGCGTCCAACCTGTTCGCCCAGTACGGCATGTTCATACTGGACGGCGAAAAATTTTCCGGCGCCTCCTGAGGCAACAATGTCCACGTTCAAGGTAGTATCGCGCTACAGGCCTTCCGGCGACCAGGAGAAAGCGATCGACCTCCTGGCGAAGGGCATAGGCGAGGGCATGAAGTATCAGACGCTCCTCGGGGTAACCGGATCCGGAAAGACCTTCACCATGGCCAAGGTGATCGAGCGCGTGCAGAAACCGACGCTGGTACTCACACACAACAAGACGCTCGCCGCTCAGCTGTACCGCGAGTTTCGCGAGTTTTTTCCGAACAACGCTGTCGAGTATTTCGTTTCGTACTACGATTACTACCAGCCCGAAGCCTATGTCGCCTCGCAGGACCTCTATATAGAAAAAGACGCCTCGATCAACGACGAGATAGACCGTCTGCGGCTCAAGGCAACCTCGTCCATTCTCACGAGGAGCGACGTCATCGTGGTGTCTTCCGTATCGTGCATCTACGGCCTGGGGAGCCCGGAGGACTTCGAGAAGCTGCACGTTCCGCTGCGCGTCGGGGACGATTTCGGCCGCGACGAACTGCTGCGCAGGCTGGTCGCGATTCACTACGCCCGCAACGACATCGCTTTCACGCGGGGTACCTTCAGGGTGCGCGGCGACATGGTGGAGGTGTTCCCGGCCTATCTTCAGGAATCTGTGCGCGTCGAGTTCTTCGGAGACCGGATAGAGGCCCTGTACCGCACCGACCCGCTCACCGGCAAAAAGATCGAGAAGATCGATGTTACCTACATCTATCCGGCGAAGCATTTCGTCTCGACGCCCGACGAATTGAGGGAGACGGTGAAGATGATCGACGGGGAGCTGGTCCGGCGACTGGAGACGCTCCGGTCGGAGGGCAGACTTCTGGAGGCGCAGCGTCTGGAGAGCCGAACGCGCTACGACATGGAGATGCTGCTGGAGATGGGATACTGCTCGGGCATAGAGAACTACTCGCGGATCATAGGCCGCCGCGCGGCAGGAGAGCCCGCGCCCACGCTGCTTAACTACTTCCGGGGCAACTGCATGCTCTTTGTGGACGGGGCGCACGTAACGGTGCCGCACGTGCGCGGCATGTCCGAGGCGGA
>JAGODA010000093.1 GCA_017998475.1 Spirochaetota bacterium
TCGACCATGTCGTGGAATATGAAAACCTGCGATCGCTCGCCGGGAAAAGCGGGATCGTCGTTAAGGATGTCGGTTTCGGCGCTTCGGATGACAGGCTGATGCTGCTGAGCGATACACATGAGTTCCCATCACAGAAACTGTTTCTCGTATACTATACCAGCTCCTCGCACTATCCGTACGATTTCCCCGGAGCGGGGCCGGGCTGCGATAAAGACCGCCACGAACGGTCGCTTGCGTACTCGGATTACGTGTTCTCGCTGTTGTATAAAATGGTTTCTGAAAATAATATGGCGCGCGACACGCTTTTTATCGTTACGGCCGATCACGGAGAGGAGTTTTACGACGGCAAATTCAAGGGACGGGGCACCACCCTCAGCGAGGCGACCCACAGGGTGCCGCTTGTTTTCTACGGAAGCGGGATCAGGTTCCCGGCGCTTGAAAGCGGCATCGCGCGTCAGGTGGACATCGGCGTTTCCCTGCTGGAGCTCCTCGGAATCAAAGACTGCGATTTCCGGACGCAGGGCACCTCGATTTTCGCCGCCGGCCGCCGCGAAACGCCGGTGTTCATAAACACCTATGGCCTGATGGACAGCATGGGCATTATCGAGAACGGTAAAAAATTCGTCTATTCTTTCGACTCGGGAAAGATGTGGCTGTACGAAAATACAAAAGGCGGGGAAGTTAAAAAGGAGATACGCGATGTCGAAACCATACGGCGCTATTCGGCGCGCATGAACACGTTCGACGCGTATAATTCCAATCACCTCGAAACACTGTTGGATTCAGGCGACAAGCGGTAAGGTCTGGGCGACGGATGACTATTGAAACATCCTCCGGGCCATCATCCGGCATCCAGCGAGCGCGCCCCTGCCGCGGCCTTCCCCGTCCGTATCCGTAAGCATTCCGCATGGCCGGGTATATCCGGAAACTGCTTTACACGCGTTGCCTCGATACTACAATTCCCCGAAACATGAAACTCGCCGGCCAGGAGAACTCCCGTGAGCCCAGCACTGATAGTTTCAGCGGCCGCCGCCGCGCTTATCGTCGCCATCACCCTGTACGGGGCGTTCCGCCGCCCGCGGCCCTCGGCACCGGTAAGCGTCACCGGACAGCGCTTTCCCGACGGCTTCCTGTGGGCCACCGGCGAGGACGCCTACCAGCACGAAGGAGGGAACCTGAATAACGACTGGGCGCGCTGGGAGGCTCGGGAGCCGTCGCCCATCGAGAGCGGCGAGCGCTGCGGCATCGCGGTCGATTTCTACAACCGTTACGAGTCCGACTTCGACCTTGCCGCGCGCGACGGGCAGAACGCGCACCGGATCGGCATCGAGTGGAGCCGCGTGGAGCCGGAGAAGGGCCGCTACGACGAGGAGGCCTTCGAGCGGTACGGCGCGATGATCGACGCCATGCGGAAACGCGGTTTTGTCGTCTTCCTGAACCTCTGGCACTTCACTCTGCCCCTCTGGGCGGCGGACGAGGGGGGATGGGAAAGCGGGGGCGTGATGGAGCGCTGGGAGTCCCTGGTGCGCGAATGCGCGGCGAGGTTCGGCGGGCGCGTCGATTACTGGAGCACCATGATCGACGCGCAGATCTACGCGCTCGCCGGCTACGCCGTGGGCGAAATACCGCCGAACCGTAAGGACATGAAGCGCGCCCTCTCGGTCTACCGGACGCTCATCCACGCCCACGCGCGGGCCTATCACATCATCAAAAAACATGCCGCGCCTCCGGACGGGGCCTCCGCGCCGCGCGTCGGCCAGATATACTTTTTCTTCCACTACGAACCGAAAGGCCTTCTCCTCGACCGCGTCATCGCGCGGCAGATGGACCGTATATTCAACGAAAATCTGCTCGATGCCCTGTACACCGGGACCGTCGACCTCAGGGTGCTTCTGGGTCCGTCGGTGCGGGAGCGCGACGACTCGCTCCGCGGCACGCTCGACTGGATCGGCGTGAACTACTACACGCGCGAGATCCTCTCGTTCAATCCATTAAAACCCGGCTTTATCGAGCGCACAACCTGCGCCTCGTCGCGCACAACCGACATGGGATGGGAGATCTATCCGGAGGGATTATACCACCTGTGCAGAAAGCTCGAACGGCGCTACCCCGGCGTGCCGCTCTTCATCGCGGAGTCGGGACTGGCCGACGCCGCCGACGACCGCCGGCCGCGCTTCATACTCGAGCATCTGGCCTGGGTGCACCGGCTCGTGCGGGAAGGGTGTCCCATAACGGGATTCACATACTGGAGCATTACCGACAACTGGGAGTGGGCGAAGGGCTTCGGGCCGAAATTCGGCCTGTACCGCGTGAACAGGGAGACCATGGAGCGCGTCGAGACCGCCTCCGCGCGGCTGTACCGGTTCATCGCGCGGAGCAACCGCCTGCCCGAAGAGAGCGAGCTCGACGCCGTACTCCGCGGCGATGCTTGAGGGCTCAGCCCTTCACGAAGGCCTTTCCGTCCCTCTCGCGGATCGGGTAGCGCGCGAAGAAAGCGAGCGAAACGAGCGCGGCGGCCCCGGCGCTCGCCGAGATCATCCGAAGCCCCCATACCGACGGCGTCTCCGAGCCGCCGGCGTACATGAGTGCCGTCGCCACGGCGATGGACAGCCCTATGGCGATTTTCTGGAAGATGGCCTGCACGCCGTAATAGATGCCCTCCCTTCGCCTGCCGGTGAGCGTCTCGTCGTAATCGATCACGTCCGCCAGGAGCGCCGGCGGCAGCACCATGATGCCGGAGACCGGAATCCCCACCAGCGCCATCGCTAGCTGCGACTGAAACATCGTGTCACCGAAGGGAAGATACCCCGAAAGGCCGAGGAGCGGCATGGTGATCGCGGCGCTCGCCAGCGTCGTGACGAAGGCCGCGAACTTGCCGAAGCGCTTCGCGATATAATTGAACACGAAGAAGAAGACGATGTTGACGACCAGAAGCGGCGCCATGAGGAGCACGACCTCGCGGTCGGTCATGCCGAGGGCGTACTGCACCCAGAAGGGCACCACAAGGATCACCATGTTGAGCGCGAACCAGAGCGACGAAGTGGCGGCGACCAGGATGACGAAGGACCGGTTCTTAAACGTGGTCCGCGTCCAGTCGACGATCGTGGCGAGCCGAAAGCGCTCCTTCGGGATCCGTCCGATCGAGGGCTTCTCCTTTATCGCGAAGACCGTCGGAAAGAACGAGACCAGGGTGAGAACGCCCGTTACCGCGCCGATGCCGACCCATCCCATCTGATCCTTGATCGCGCCCATCGCGCCGAAGATGAAGGTGCCGATCATCAGGAATACCGCCTGCATCGTGGCGATGTTCACGCGTTCGTCGAGGTCGGAGGTGATCTCCGGCAGGAGCGCCATGTAGGGATTCGCGAGGAAGGTCCAGCAGACGAAGAAGAGCTGCACCAGCACGAAGAGGTACACGGCGTTGAGCCAGTGGGCCCCGCCGGGGTAGGGCGGCACCCACAGAAGAAAGCTTACCAGCGCGGCGGGGACCGTCATGGCGGCGATGAAGGGAATGCGACGGCCGCGCTTCGACTGGAAGTGGTCGCTTATGAAGCCCGCCACCGGATCGATCACGCCGTCCATAAAACGCCCGGAGAAGAATATCCCCGCGAAGAGCGCGCCCGCCACCAGGGCCGAGTCACGCGAGGGCACGTAGAGCTTCATGAGCCACTGCGAGATGACCAGGTTGGCCAGGTTGAGCGCCATGCCTCCCATGGCGTAGGAGAGTTTGGTGCCGAATCGGAGCTGTTGCATGTATCCTCCCGGGTATGGTCTGGGGTGTGGACGCGGGAGGGGAAGGTGCTCAACCACCCCGCGGACGGCACCAACTATAGACCGCCCGGCGCCCGCAGCGCAACTCATTTACGAAGTGGCCCATGTGCACGGTCAGAACTTTTTTGGATAAAGCGCGGGGATGATGATACACTGTGGCACACACCCGAAATGTGAAATCACGAGGACAGACCGACCTATGACCACCGAAGCACACAGAGAGCTGGAAGACTGGATTGTCGCGGAGTGTTACCGCATAGCCTCGGGGGCCGCTGCCCCGCACGACTGGATCGAACCGCGCGGAAGGCGCGACGGGGAATGCCGGTTCCACGATTATCCGCGTGAGGCCGATCGCGTCCTCGCCCTGTCCGAAATACTGCTCAATTACTTCAGGCTCGAGCCCTCGCGGGCGTACCATCCCGGAAGCCCGTCCAACGAGTGCTTTCCCGATTCCCCCCGTTTCCGCGAGGCGGTGGCCGCCTGCGCCCGGGCGATCGGAAGGCTGTCCGCCGAAGGCGTTCTTATCCATGACTCCGGCGGGTACCGCCTTGCCGCGCCGTGGGTCGATCTCATCGCCGCCTGCGAGGGCGCTCCGGCGGACGGCCGCGGCGGCGCCGAGCACTGCGGCCGCTGTCACGAGCGCGTTTGAAGCCGCCGCTGCCTCTCAGCGCAGAGGGAAGGTGATCCGTATTTCGGTGCCCTTTCCGGGACGCGCAATCTCCATGCGCGCGCCGAGCTGACGAACCAGCGCCTCGATGAGCACCAGGCCCAGCGTCGTACCGGCGGTCCGCTCCTCATCCGGCGGCATCCCGACCCCGTCGTCGGCCACCGTAATGGAGCACCGCCCGTCGCCGGTTTCCCGAAGTGTGATCAGTATCGTCCCGTCGTTGCCTGAAAAGGCGTGCTTGAATGCGTTGGTGACGAGTTCGTTCAGAATGAGCCCGACGGGGACGGCGTCGTTGATGGTTACGCTGACGGAATCGGCGTCGACCGACGTGCGCACCCCGGGCCGATCGGCCCTGTAGACGTCCGAAAGACGGCCCGCCAGCGATCCGGCGTAGTCGCCGAGCGAAATACGCGCGAAGTCGCTCGACTGGTAGAGCTGGTTGTGGACCAGGGCCATCGCGTGGATGCGATTGATGCTTTCCTGGAAGGAGCGGTGCAGTTCGGCGTTTCCGGACTTGGAGTCCTGCAGGGTGAGCAGGCTCGAGATGATCTGCATGTTGTTCTTCACGCGGTGGTGGACCTCTTTCAGGAGAATCTCCTTCTCCTCCAGCGCCTCGGCGAGCCGTTTCTCGGCGAGCTTTCGTTCGGTGATGTCGCGCAACGACTCTATGGCCCCGGCCGGGTTTCCGTCCGCGTCGTAGAGCGGCGAGGCCGTGGCCAGAAAATAGTGTCCGCCGCCGAGGATAACGGGGCTCTCCGCTTCCGCGATCAGCCGGTTCTCATCCCGCTTCAGATACTGGTATGTGTCGAGAAAATCGTCCGTCCAGTTGATGATGTAGTCCACAAGAAGCGGCCTCTTTTCTCCGTAAAACGGGATGGCGTATTCCAGGTCCCCCTTTCCGATCATCTCGGAGGCGGGAAGTCCCGTCATGCGCTCGATCGCCCGGTTCCAGGTGATGACGCGCCCCTCGTTGTCGATCGCGAAGGTGGCGTCGGGCAGAAAGTCGATGATGTTCTTCAGCCGCTGTTCCGAGTCTTCCAGGGCCTTTTCGGCGAGATGCCGCAGGTGCTCGCGACCGATGGCCTGAAAGATTATGTACACGGACAGGGAGGTAACGATAAACAGTATCACGACAAACGCCCAGCGGACATCCCCGGTGATCGCCGCGAGCCTTTCCCTTACGTCGTCCGTGTAGACGCCGGTGCCGACCACCCAGCCCCAGGGCGCGAACCCCTGGACGTAGGAGAGTTTCGGCACCTTCCTGCTGGGGTCGTCCTTCCACTGCCAGTGGTACGATACGTATCCCGAGCCGTGCCGTCGTACCGTGTCGGCGAACTTCACGAAGACACGTGCCCCTTTCTCGTCGGTAAAGCCGCTTACGTCGGTGCCGTCGAGATCGCTTCGGTACGGGTGCATCACGATGCGCGGGTGCATGTCGTTGATCCACAGGTAGTCCTTCCCCTCGGGCCCGTAGCGCATGCCGCGTATGCGGCCCGCGGCGCGCCGACGTGCCTCGGCCGGGGAGAGCACCCCCTCCCGCACCTGGCGTTCGTAGTCACCGAGCAGCGAACAGGCGATCTGGACGATCTCTCGTATCGCTTCTTTCCGGGATTCCAGCATCTCCCGCTCTATGGAGGGGATCGCGATAAGGAAAAATGCCACCAGAAAAAGCACTATGGTGAGGGCGGCGGGAAGGGCGACCCGCAGGACGATGCGAAGCCATGCATGCGGGTCATGTCTGACAGTGAACGGCACGCGCTGTCCCTCCGTGGCGGATCGTGGATATTTCTATTATATTAAACCGAGGCAACGTATATATTTTCTTGATGAATGGAGGATACGGCATGGAGCGAACGAAGTCAAATTCATTTCTTAAAGACGCGGGGATGATGGGACGGCCCGCGCGGGCGCGCGATTGCGCGCGCGTCCGCACCGGTGTGTAAGGCCGTAATGGCGCGGGTATTATTTGCCCAGCATGCCTTTTTTAAGCCCTGCGTCGATGGGGTTCGATCCGATGAACATGGCGAAAAAGGCCTTTTTACAATCGGGCGCCGCGATGGTGCCGAGCGTGGAGGTCTGACCGCTCGCCGCGGATTTATATACAACGGTAAGGCCCTGTTTCGGGACGTAGTTCTGGTAGAATACGTCGCCCTTCACGATGGTAAGCGTGTCGAAGAGCGCGAGGTACTGCTGCACGCTCGCGGTCCTGTACCCGGCCGCGGCCGCCTTGTCGAAGCCGCCTCTCACCGCGGAAACGAAGCTGTCCTTCTTGACCAGCCCCGAATCGATTTTCATGACGATAGACATGGGAGCGTCCGCGTCGATAATTGCGCCGGCGTCGGCGTCCTTCAGTTCGGCCGGCAGGTACAGTGTGGCGTAGTACACGGTGAGAAAGGCCATCTTGCGGGCGCCGGTGCCCTTCTGCGCGATCTCCTTGCCTCCAAGCTGGAAGCCCTCGACGGGCGCGGTGAAGACGAGCGCGATTGCGGCGAAGGCGAGTACGAGATTCCGATACGGTTTCATGATTGTCTCCTGCTGTCGTGTATGGCGCGGGAGCGTCCGGCCCCGCGTGTGCCAGATGATCATTTCATTAAATAAATATCAATTTAATTTTTATAACTATATTCTGTGGAATTTTTATGAGTGAGCTGTCCGGCGGACGGAAATTCTGAATACCACCGTCGAGGGTATTGTTTCAGGAACGGGATATTATACCCTGAGGGCGATTTCTAAATGATGCCGTATGTCGGGAGAAGGTGCGATTCGGGAAGATCGAAATTCCGGGGCGGTACATAATATCCGGTTGACAATTCGTTTTTTCATGAATACCTATTGAACAGTGTGCAAGGGGTATGACATGGGTCTGTCAAAAAGAAATCTGGACACCAATAAGGATGAGGTCGGCATCAACCTCGAAGCGCTTGGAGAGGCGCTGAAAAAAGAGGTTCCCGAAATTGAATTCGCTTTCATACTGGGATCATCCGCGAAAACAGGCACGGTACAACCCTACAGCGACCTCGATATCGCGGTGTATCTCGGCTCGAAACCGGACATGCGGATATTCGAGAGGATCCTGGCGGTCTGCGGGGATTTTACCGGGCCCGTAAGGTGCGATCTCGGGTTTCTGAACGATGCCGAGCCGGTGTATCGTTTCGAGGCGTTGAAGGGACGCCTGCTTTTTGCGCGGGACAGGGACCTCCTGGCGGAATTCCATTCACTGACCTGCAGGGAATATGAAACTCAGATGATCCACTATGCGAGACAGAGACGATACCGCCTTGAGGCCGGCGCATGAAATTCAACGGTGTAATTCAGCGGAAGCTTGCCCTGCTCGATGACCAGGTTCAGCGACTGAAGAAACATACCGCGGGGCTCACCGTCGAAGCGTTCAGGGACGACTGGGTCGTCCGGTCGATGTCCGAGAGGGCCGTCCAGGTATGTGCCGAGATAGTCATCGATATCGCGGAGCGCCTCATCGCTTTGCACAACGCCGGACCCGTGGCAACCGCGGCCGACGCGATCGATAAACTGCATGACCTGGGGATTATTCAATCGGCTGAACCATACAGGTCGATGGTTCGCATGCGTAACCTTATCGTACACCAGTATGAAGTGATCGATCCCGCGATTCTCTACGAAGTGATTACATCGAGACTGGACGATTTTCTGCTTTTTCGAAACGAGATTGACAGAATTAAGGAGTAGTCTCGGTGGATGATGCGTTGATTCCCCCGTTGAAATACATGAATTCAATCACCTTCCCGTGTGATTATCGGTGAGCGATGGTCCGGCCGCCCCGCGGCGACGCGGGCACATTACATAATCGCTTTTTCAATCTATCCAGGAACGAAAACGATTATTGCGGTTGTTGTATGCCCGCGGGGAAGCGTCCTTCCCGCTATCGGAGTCCTTTTCGGGGAGACTACGAGGCTGGATAACGGGAGGAAAGCCGTACGGTGTTCATTCCGGCCTGTAGCGGTGGGGCCTTCATGATACTATAGCGATGTGTCGATTGTATCCGGATGATTTTTAAGCCAGTCCAGAATGTCGGTCAGTACCCGCTCGATATCCCCCGAACCGTTCACGCAGATATCGTAAAGCTCGCGCGCGCCGATTTCGTTGTAAAAAATGGACCATTCTGTTTATGTAGCCGGCGAGAAGCAGAAGGATTTCCGCCGTTTGCGGGGTGATCACGCCGGCGGATTTCAACTCACGGGCGATTTCTTTGTATTCCGGTACCGCCTAGCCCATGGCTTTCGCGAGCATTTGCCTGCCGAGGTCCAGAATCGCCTCGAGCGCCCTGCTGCCGAAGTCGTACAGGGCGACAAAGCCGAAGGGTTTCGCCAGTGAGCCGATGTCGCGTGTGGCGAATTTTATTGCGGGCCGTCGCTCGGAACCCTGTCGCGGGCTTGCGTATCGCACAATTCCATTATGATGTCAACAGCTTTCTCGCGCCGCGAAGCGCGTACCATTGTACGCATGTGCCTTCCGCCGTTACATTTATGTAATTTTCTTGAAACGCCGGGGCATGGGTGTACAGTATGGCGTTTCGTGAGCGCCGCGCCCGCGAAGAACGAATAATCCAGCCACCGACGGGGAACATGAGAAAGACGGGATTCGACAACGAGAAATACCTTCGCGAACAGAAAGAGGCCATCCTGGAGCGGGTGCGCACCTTCGACAACAAGCTCTACCTGGAATTCGGGGGGAAACTCCTGTACGACTATCACGCCGCGCGGGTGCTTCCGGGATTCGACCCGAACGTAAAGATGTGTCTTCTGCGCGAGCTCAGCGACCGCGCCGACATCATCCTGTGCATCTACGCCGGGGACATCGAACGCAAGAAGGTGCGGGCGGACTTCGGCATCACCTACGACGCCGACGCGCTCAAGCTCATCGACGACCTCAGGGAATGGGGCATCGACATCTGCGCGGTGGTCATCACCCGCTACGAGGACCAGCCCTCGGCGGCCATATTCAAGAAGAAGCTGGAAAGGCAGAACGTTCGGGTGTACACCCACCGCTTCACGCGCGGCTACCCGACCGACGTGGACCTGGTGGTGAGCGACCAGGGCTACGGCGCGAACGAGTACATCGAGACCAAAAGCCCGCTCGTGGTGGTGACCGGCCCGGGCCCGGGCAGCGGCAAGATGGCAACCTGCCTCTCGCAGGTGTATCACGATCATAAACGCGGGCGAAGCAGCGGCTACGCGAAGTTCGAGACCTTCCCCATCTGGAGCATCCCGCTCAAGCACCCGGTCAACCTGGCCTACGAGGCGGCCACCGCCGACATCGCCGACTACAACCTTATCGACCCCTTCCACCAGGAGGCCTACGGCGAGATCGCCATCAACTACAACCGCGACGTCGAGTCCTTCCCGGTGCTCAGGCGCATACTCGAGAAGATAGGCGGCGCGAAGACCGCGTATAAATCGCCGACCGACATGGGGGTAAACAGGGCGGGCTTCGGCATAGTGGACGACTCGGTCGTCCGCGAGGCGGCGCGCCAGGAGATCGTGCGGCGCTATTTCCGCTACTCGTGCGAGTACGTCATGGGGTTCGTGGAGCGCGAGACTGTGCAGCGGGTGGAGCTCCTCATGAAGGAGCTCGAGATCGCCCCGGAGAGCCGGCCGGTTTTCGTTCCCGCGCGCGAGGCCGCGCTCGAGGCGAAGGAGAAGGGAAAAGGGAACGAGGGGATTTACTGCGGCGCCGCGATCGAGCTGCCCGACGGAAGCATCGTCACCGGAAAGAATTCACCCCTGCTGCACGCCGCCCCCAGCCTTGTGCTCAACGCGGTGAAGAAACACGCCGGCATACCGGACCGCATCCATCTGCTCTCCCCGCACATCATCGATTCGATCATGCGCCTGAAAGGTAACATCTACGGCTCGAAGACCCTGAGCCTCGACCTGGAGGCGACGCTCATAG
>JAGODA010000094.1 GCA_017998475.1 Spirochaetota bacterium
CCTCTTGGAATCAACCGACGCTTTTTTCCTCTTGATGGTGGCCCATTTAGAATGTCCTGACATATATTACCTCGGTCATTTTCTCAACCATACGGCTCAGATTAACCCTCTCAATAACCCCTGCTAATTTTCAACTGTAATTTTACGATACGGTCCCGGGCCCTGGAGGAATCGTAATCGAAGGCGATGCACTCCCGGTAGTACCGTATCGCGTCGTCCAGTTTTCCGAGCCGTTCGTGGCATTCGGCCATGTTCCAGCGGACCCGTCCCGCGTCCAGCTTCGAATACGAATAAAGCTTTTCCCTCCGCTCAAGCCGGAGCTTGCTCTCTTCCTCCATCAGGTATTCGTACTGGGTATAGGTATCGAAATCCGGTTGCTTGAGGAGTGATGATTTTACCCCCCGTATATCCGAGTTCAGTTTCTCGATTTCCCGGTCCTTCTCCTCGAGGCTCTTTTTTATCCGGTCCTGGTAAACGATCGTCTCCCCGTACAGGCTCACCGCTTTTTCGAATTCGAGGTCCCGCATGGCCATGTCTGCCGAGTATTCGTACGCTTTCGATCTCCGGAAGATGTCGCTCTCCGGCAAAAGCTCGAGAGCGCGGGCGAGACTGGCACGCGCCAGAACATAGTTTCCGGTCCGAGTAAAGGCGAGATGCCCCAGGGCAAAATGGATATGTCCGTCATCCGGTTTCGCCGCCAGGTATTCCTGATAGTATCTCACCGTTTCGAGATACCTCCCCGTGTCCTCGTTCAGGTTGGCAATCATCAGGTAGAGCCCGGGATTCTCCAGGCGTTCACCCTTCCAGCGGATAAAACGCTCCAGATGGAATAGCGCCCGTTTCTTCTCCTGGGTTCTGTACAGGGCGACGCCGAGCCGCAGAGAGTGCTCGTGGTTGCCCGGGTTTAAGGCATAGGCGGCCTCCATCGCCCGCGCATATGCGCGCTCGTCACCCCGTTTTCTGAATACGTCGGCGATCTCCGAAAAAATGACATCGTCCTTTTCCGGCTCCAGTTCCTTGAATCTGAGGCACTGGCCGTAATGATTGAGCGATTCATCGAGGCGCCCCAGGCGGAACAGGCATCGCGCCGCGTCCAGATGCAGGGTATACAGTTCGATGTTTTTCTCTATGAAAAATCCCTCAGCCACCCTTTTGCGGTACAGATCGTTGACGTTGATGCGCTCCTCGAGTTTTTTCGCGGTGATAAAATCCGTCGGCACGCGTCTGTTATCAACCCTCCTGTCGTATATGGCCAGGAGCCGACCGCGTATGGCCTCGTACGCCCCGGCATAGTCGCCACGGGAATACAGCTCGACGTAATCCGGCAGGGCTTCCTGGGCGGCGGGTTTCCCTGGGGGCGTGACAAGAAGAAACAGCGCGGCCGAAAACGCAACGACGATGGCGGACGGCAGCGCCTGGCGTATCGTAATCTTTTTCACTTCCATTTTCGCGCGTTTACTGTTGTACATATATGTCTACTATCGGCCTCGCGATTCCGGGGCTTGACAGTCGGGCCTCCTGCCATTCGCCCGCTTTTGTTGTAATACGCCGTAACAGCGGCGAAAATAAAAATTTTATTCTTTTACTAAAAAAACGACCAAATTTCATTGACAAACAAATGGGGGTACGCTTAAGTGCTTTCATTGCTGAGAGAAACAATTCTCCGGTGGCTATAGAGAAGAGGAAACACCTGTTCCCATTCCGAACACAGAAGTTAAGCTCTTCATCGCCGATGGTACTGCGTGGGTAACCGCGTGGGAGAGTAGGGCGCTGCCGGGGTTGCAATCATACAATACCAGGAGAGCACCGAGAGGTGCTCTCACTTTTTTCCACAGATATCGCCCATACCCACTTAAACGGTTCCGGATATACACACCCGCAACCACAATGCATGCCGAAAACGAAAAAAGATGCGCCGCGGAAACCGCGGCGCATCGTGATTCATCGTAATTGATCAGAGCGGCTTACTTTGTCGCGCCGCCCTCAACGCTCGAGCGGAGGCCCTTGCGCTCTATCTGGTACACGATTTCGCAGTTGTCGTCTTTATCGTAGGTGGATCGAACGATCGTTCCGCCTTTTACCACGCCGCTGAATTCCTTGGCCACCGCGATTCCGGTGGAGGCGTAGTCAGCCGCGCCCGCGGCTCCCTCGAGACGCGCACCGACGAACTTCTCGATGATCCTCTTCTCGGCCATAATGAGGGCCGCTTCCTTCGCGGTTCCCTGGCGCTGGATCTTGTTGGTAAGGCCGGGCTTCGGAACGCCGACTGCGGTCACCCTAAAAATATCCGGGGTTACCCATCCCTCGGTAACGAACGTATCGCCCTTAACCTGCCCTCCCATCGACTGACCGCCGCATGCGGTGAAAGCGATACCGACAGCCAGAATCAGGGCCAACGTTACAACCTTTTTCATAGAAAATCCTCCTTGGAAATTTAAAGGGGTCTCCCCCAGTTTGATTGTAATATTCTTTTGCGGGTCAACGAACGTATCGCACTTCCCATGCGGCGTTCATTGCCCCTAAAATTAATAGCGTTACAGGCCAAAGTCAATAGAAAAACCAACATTTTTACCCGGCCTGGGTTTTTTTGGATTTATACAGTCAGCTGATATTTGTCGAAAATAGAGGCGCACCTCCCCGCCGTCCGGCCGTCAATCCTCCCCGATTTCCTTGAGCAGCGCCAATTCAAGGAGTACACACAGTATGACGAGGTTCAAAAGCAGCCAGAGGAAGCCGAGCTCTTTGGTCGTCGCCCAGACATACATAAGGGCCGCCCCGTTGCCGGAGCCGAAACCAACCACGATGAGCCCCGCATACCGGGCGATGAAATTTGCGACATCGTCGCGGTAGTATTCACTGGCCTCAACGCGGGAACTGGCGAACCGCTCGCGGACTATCGGCACCACCAGATAGAGAATCGCGAAAAGCGCGCACGAATTAAAGAAGAGGTTATTGGCCATGAACGGAAACGCGATGCCGAAAAGCGCCGACACCAGAAACACGAGGAGGAATCCCCCGGTTGAGTACCTTTCGGCCAGTTTGCCGAGGGAGCCGGTAATATATGGAAGAACGCTCGCAATCTCCTCCCTGGTATAGACGTCCTTGCTCGATATGAGCGTTACGTAGTAGCCGACCGAAAGGAGGAAGAGCACGAAAACGATAAATACGATCAAAAGGTACAGCATTCCACACCCCTCCGAACGCGAGATGTCCGACCGGCGGCTAGTATGCCACTCGATCCCCGCCCATAGCAAGAATATTTTATTGTCGTATCGCCACCTTTCTCCCGCGTACCGATAACCGCCCCTCGCAGAAGAGCCGCACCGATTCGGGGAGGATGAAGTGCTCCTCGCGAAGTATACGCGCTGCCAGGATGTCCGGGGTATCGTCCGGGAGAACGGGCACCGCGGCCTGGAGGATAATGGGGCCGGTATCCACACCCTCGTCGATGAAATGAGTGGTGCACCCGCTCACCTTTACTCCGTACTCGAAGGCCTGTTTCTGCGCGTGCACTCCCGGGAAGGACGGGAGGAGCGCCGGATGAACATTAATAATAGCGTTCTTAAATTCCCGGATGATGTACGGCGTAAGAATCCTCATGTAACCGGCCGCCACGACAAGGTCGGTCCCGTGTTCCCGGAAGAGCCGAACCACGATCTCCTCGTGCGATTTCCGATCCGCGCATGTTTTCGGATCGACAAAATATGATTTCATGCCGAATTCATCCGCTATGGCAAAGGCTCCCGCGTCCTTTTTATCACAGATCAGGATGCCCGGTTTCGCCTGTATATGGCCGTCTTGTATCCTCTCCATCACGGTCCTGAAATTGGAGCCCCTGCCTGAAGCCAGAAACGACACCACCTTTTTCCTCATTCGATACCCTGCTCCTCATCCGACCTGCCGGGCATCCGGCATGCGCCCGCCTTTTCATCGATACCGGCCCTAACGGTCATATCATCAACCTCTTTATCGCGTCATCGTCCGCCGGTTCGCCCGCCGGAACCTCCCGATGGCGGAGCCCCCTTTTGAACAGCGTCAGCCGATCGTCCGTTCCCGAGGGTCTTCCGTAACGGGCAGCGATCGAAGAAAGAAGACGGACGTCATCATCCCCGACCGCACCGCGCGCGAACACCACCGGGCCCTTGAACTCCGGGACGAGCAGCGCGTCCGCGCCGGAGGCATACTTTTCCAGCTCGACGTTCTCCGCCTCGTTTCTGCCCACGATGAACTTTAGGTCCTCCCGCGCGCGGAAATGCCTCCCCAGCGACAGAAGGTACACATCGGTCATGTCGAAGCCGGGAACACGATCCAGCAGGTCGCGCACTCTGCGCGCTATCTGCACGTCGGTAAAAAGACAGCCGCCGGCTGGAGAGGCGTACTCGGCAATGCCCATCCTCCGCGCCAGCTCGATCTGGGCCGAGCGGCCGCGGCCGCTTATGCCCATCAGACGTTCGCGGTCCACCAGTCCCTCGCGCTCCGGGATGGTCGGCGGCAGGAGCTTCGCCGAGAGGGGCCTTAGAAGCCGCCCCTTGAGGCCAGACTCGTTCTCGATGTGCCGGAGCATGTGTTTCATCTGGGACATCGGGCGCTGACCGACGACCTCGCCGGTGGCGACGAAAGAGGCCCCCTCTGACTCCATGAGTTCCCCCGCTTTTCTCAGAAAGTAAATCTTACAATCGATGCAGGGATTGCTCCGCTTCCCGTACCCGTGCGGGGGATTCTTAACCATTTCCATATATTCCCGCCCGCAGCGGAAGAAGCGCAGGGGGATGGCGTTGTCACGCGCGAAACGCGCCTGAGGGCTCTGTTCGGGACGGTAGTCGGGAGCGGCGAACGGGAGCACGAACATGATTCCACTCACCTCGACATCCTGCTCGAGGAGCAGCCTTCCGGCCAGCAGGCTGTCGAGACCCCCGGAATACAGGAGAATGCCCCGGGCGGACACGGTCAGATCTCCCCGTGTTCTATGAGCTGAACGAGCACCGTCTCCCCGGCTCGAACGGCGCCCACATCCTCCGGGATGATGATGAGGCAGTTGGCCTCGGTCATGGACCTGAGGATACCGGAGCCCTGCGGACCCGTGGTCGATACGCTTAAGCGGCCGTCATTCACACAGAAAACGCCGCGGATAAAATGCGCGCGCCCCGTCTTCTTTTTAATATCCTCTGTCAGGGTCGCGCGCACCAGCGGCTTGTCGACGCGGCGCGCGCCCATCATGCGCAAAAGCGCCGGGCGGACGAATTGAAGGAAAGAGACCATAGTTGAAACGGGATTCCCGGGAAGGCCGAAGAAGAGCGTCTTACCGCGCCTGCCGAACACGCAGGGCTTGCCGGGCTTCATGCGTATCGTTTCGATCATTATCTCCACACCGAGCTCGTCGAGCGCCTCCGTGACAAAATCGTAGCGGCCCATTGAAACGCCTCCGGTGGTAAGCACGATATCGGACTCCAGCGCATCACCGAGAATCGATACCGTCGCCTCCCTGGTATCGGGCGCTATCCCCAGATAGCGGGGAATTCCACCGTATTTTATGACCTCCGAGTACAGCGTGTAGGCGTTGCTGTTGCGGATCTGGCCGCTCTTCAGTTCGGCGCCCAGATCGACGATCTCATCACCCGTGGAGAGGATGGCGACATCGGGCCTGCGCGACACCTGCACAAAGGTACTGTTGAGAGAGGCCAGGAGGCCCGTTTCGGCCGAACCGATGCGCGTGCCCCGTGTCAACACGACGGCTCCGATCCGCACGTCCTCACCGGCACGTCGCACATTTTCACCGCGCTGGACCTCGCGAAAAACCAGAACGTGTTCTCCCTCCTCGGCCGTATCCTCGAACTGGACCACCGAATCGGCGCCGTGCGGCATGGGCGCCCCCGTCATTATGCGCACCGCGCGGCCGGCGGCGACATCGGGAAGCGCCTCCATCAGACCGGCCCTGATCTCGCCGCGGACCGGAAGCCGTGCCGGCCGGTCCTTTGCCGCTCCCGCGGTGTCGGACGCCACCAGGGCGTACCCGTCCATCGCCGAATTGTCGACCGCGGGGATGTCCACGTTCGAAACGATATCGCGGGAGAGGACCCTTCCGGGCGCCTCGAACAGCGGCACTATCTCGGGAGGAAGAGAAGGTGTGTGCGCGAGGATTGTATTCCTGGCTTCCTCGACCGAAACCATTGAAGATTTTCGAACCATTATGTTTTCCACTCCCGGGTAAGGGGACGCCGGACCGCGACCCTCCAGCCGCCGATCAGCTTTTCAAGCTTCGCGCGTAGCACACTCATGGCTTCCTTCTCTATCCTGGCCACATGATATTTGGACAGGCTGGTTTCGCGAACGACTTCCGCCAGGTTCATTTCCTCGATACCCCTCAGGGTGATGACCTCCCGGCTTCTTTCCGGGAGCTCGCGTATGGTGTCTCTGAGGGTCGAGATCACCTCCCCTTCGATATACACGCTCTCAACGTCGCGGTAGAACTGGTCGTTGAGACAGACCTCTTGAAGAACTATATCATCAAAACAGGCATCCTGCCTCATTTTTTTTCGAAGTAGATCGAAGGCCATGTTCTTCGCGATCTTGTAGAGATAGAACCTGGTTGTTTCCATCTCGACATCGAGCGCGATGCGGCGTTCGTAAATGCGGAGGAAAACGTCATGCACGAGCTCCTGGGCCGTGTCCTTGTCCCGTACGATCCTGAGAAGATAGGACTCGAGCTGACCGGCAAAAGTCGCATAGCACTGGGTGAATACCCGGTTAAAATTGATGTCGTGATTTTCCATTTCCTTCTAATCCAGAGCGATAAAAGTGATAAATGTCATTCGGTACGGGGTGAATTGTTGCGCAGGCGCCTGGCCAGAAGCGCGAAAAGACATACGGCGGCTCCCGCCAGGGGCAGGCCCGCGCCGTAATCACCGAAGATCAGGTTCCCTATCGCGAAGAGGGCGACATACACGAGGAGTATCCCTATCAGCCAGTTCACGGCAAGGCCTGTGAGCGATTCGC
This sequence comes from Spirochaetota bacterium, assembly GCA_017998475.1. Classification (GTDB taxonomy): domain Bacteria; phylum Spirochaetota; class UBA4802; order UBA4802; family UBA5368; genus MVZN01. Next base: position 6,994 of record JAGODA010000094.1, read on the forward strand.
CGCCTGCCTCTATGCCTTCAGCTTCCCGGAATCGCCGCCAGCCCGGCCCGCCCGGATACACCCTGCGGTAGAATGCGGCGAGGGTTCGCGGATCGGTCGGCCGGGTGAGAAATGTAGCCGCGAGCCATGCGGTGCTGGTGAACGCGACGATGAAGAAGAGGCTCTCCGGAAAAGCCATTTCGAACGCGAAGCGCGCCAGCGCGAAACCGGCGAACGGCGCGATCATCGCCACGATCTCCGACCATGCGTTAACGCGCCACCAGTACCAGCGGAGTATAAGCACAAGGCCGAGGCCCGCCCCGCACTCGATGATGAAGGCCCATGCGCCCGAGATCGACTTGATTACAAGTATCAGCAGGCTCGAGATCACCACCAGCGCCAGAGTGGTCAGGCGCGAGACCACCACGTAATGCCGCTCGACGGCGCCGCGGACGATGAACCGCCGGTACAGGTCGTTGATGAGATAGGAACTTCCCCAGTTCAGATGAGTTGAGATGGTCGACATGTAGGCCGCGAGGAAGGCCGCGACCACAAGGCCGAGCAGACCGGGGGGAAGGCAATCCCTCATTGCGAGTATAAAACCGGTTTTTTTCTCCTCGGCCGGCAGATCCGGGTAGAGCACCAGGCTCGCCAGGGCGACAATGATCCACGGCCAGGGACGCAGCGCGTAATGCGCTATGCTGAACCACAGGGTCGCCAGGAGCGAATGGCGCTCGTCGCGCGCCGCCATCATCTTCTGCGCGACATACCCCCCTCCGCCGGGCTCCGCGCCGGGATACCACGAGGCCCACCACTGAACCGCCATATGCGCCAGAAATGCGCTGAACGACACCGCCATGGCTCCCTGCGCGATATAGCTCCCGGCGGAACCGACCCCGGGGAAAAAGGAAAACACCTGTGGAGGGAGCGCCGCTTTCAGCCCCGCCACACCGCCCACCGCGGGAAGTCCCAAGACCTTGACGGCGAGCACGATACAACCGGTCATGGCGATAATGAACTGGAAGAAGTCGGTAACGGCGACCCCCCACTGCCCCGCGACCGCCGAATAGACGCCCACAAGAAGCATGCAGGCCATGACCGCATAGAGTATATATGCCCGGTCCACGGCGAATATCACACCGAGAATTTCCGCAAGCGCGACGTTAACCCAACCCATTATGACGCAGTTCATGAAGACACCCAGATACACGGCCTTGAATCCGCGTAAAAAAGCGGCGGGCGCCCCCGAGTAGCGCATCTCTATGAATTCGACGTCGGTCATTATGCCCGCGCGCCGCCAGAGCTTCGCGAAGAAGAAGACGGTGAGCACGCTCCCCGCCACCATGTTCCACCAGAGCCAGTTGCCGGCTATCCCCTTGCCGGCCACCAGTTCCGTCACCGCCAGCGGCGTGTCCGCCGCGAAGGTCGTGGCGACCATAGCCGTTCCGGCAATCCACCAGGGAAGCCGGCGTCCCGACAGAAAGAACTCCTCGGTGCTTCGCCCCGCACGTCGCGAATAATACAGGCAGATTGCGAGGCTGACGGCGAAATACAGGAGAATGATGACGGTGTCAAACGCGTGGAGCATCGCCCGGCTTCTCTGTCACGCTATTTGTTTTCTTTATAATAGAGATCAATGTCGAAGCCACCGAAGGAGGATTTAAACGAGAGGTTGATGTTTTCATAAAAAGTCTTGAGGGTAATGGGATCTTCCTCCACTTCCGGGGGGGAGAGCCTGAGCTCGTGATTGAGAAACTGCATCTGGTTGGCGAAGGTACCCGAAATGAGATTGGCGAGCTCTCCGGCCACATCGTTGTAATACTTTTTAAGTGTCCGGGGATTGTCGTTCTGCACCATCCGCCTGGTGATGAGTCCGAGGGTTTTCTGCGGCAGATTGATGACCAGCTCGCCCGAGATGGTCCCCTCTATTTCGATGGCGACCTTTCGATCGACTTCCGTGGACTGGGACTCGTACACCTCCTCGATCGTGTGGTCGTTCAGGAAGTTCTTGAAGATATGGTCGACCGACCTGACGATAAAGCGGGAATATCGTTCGTAATTGCTCATGGCCTTGCCGGGCGTATGCCCTCATCACACAGAGTGTTGTTATTATCGGTATTAATAAGAAAAACGACACGGGACGACCGGGACGCTCGGCAATGTGTATCCCATAAACCCCAATTTGCAAGTATTTTACAGACACCCCCCGATTTTTTGACCCGCGACCGTCCTTCTTCCGGGCGTCGATCCAACGGCACGGATATATTCCGTCGATATTAAGGAATTTGAACGCTCAAAATTTAATTATAAAAAATCCGCAATGATCGGGCGGCCGAGAATAACAATTCGGCGCCGACTTTCAGGGTGAACGACGCGCAATACTTATCAACAATTAACAACAATTTTACATTTTCCCGATTTCGTCAGGACGAACCCTCCCACGTTCGCCGCGTACGTAAATAATGACATGAAACAATTTTTAAAAAAGGTATTGCCCCGAAATGTCTGATTATTCCAGTAATTACGCGTGTTGGGGTTAATTTCTTTCAGTTTATCGCAAAATGAACCGCGTTCATCGAGCTTCAATTAATTTCTTTGAAATTAATTTAGTAAATTAATAATTTTCGCGGAAGAAATTGTGGATAATGTGGATAAGTTTGTGGATAACCGTCCCGCCGGCCGGCCGGGCCTCAAGTTTCATTTAAATTATACCATATTAATATAACTAGAACTAATCAAGGTAGTGTTGACTGAGCATCTGCCTGTGACTCTGCCCGTTCATTGCCTCTCCGTCGAATCCGGGCAAGCCGGAACCCCGGCCGAATGGGCCGATCGACGGATCAGCCAGGGGGAGATGATCGATTGTCAGCGACGCTTGGTGTTCAGTTCGTAGATACGGCGGATTCCCTTCATGGTGAGCATCGGATCGACCAGCACCTCCCCCTTAAGGGCGGGGCCAAGCACGGTTCCCGAATATCCTCCGGTAAGTATAACCGAAAAGCTCTTGCCGTATTCGGCTTCGATCCTGTCGATCATTCCCTCGATGAGGGAGAGCCAGCCGAAGAAAAAACCGGATTTCAACGCGTCTACGGTGTTCCTGGCTACCAGGTGTTCGGGTCTTTCAAAGGGAACCGCGGGCAGCTGTGATGCCGCCGAGGCGAGCGCGTCGATAGTAACCCCTATCCCCGGGCCTATCATGCCGCCGTCGTAAAGACCGTCGGCGTGCAGAACGCAGAATGTTATGGCGGTCCCTATGTCAACGATGATGCAGTCCCTGGCGTACTCGTGGTATGCCGCCTCCGCGTTGACTATCCGGTCCACCCCGAGGCGCGAGGGATCGTCGTAACGGATCCGAATGCTCAGG
>JAGODA010000095.1 GCA_017998475.1 Spirochaetota bacterium
GGCGAGGACCGCGCATCCCGCCGGGTTGACGCAGACCGTCCTTTTCCCCAGGTCCATTTCCTCGAGGAGCTCCGCCACGATGCGGTGCACGATGCCGTGGCCGCAGCCCGGACAGTAATGGCTTACCACGTCCTTCTTATAGTACGACGGCCATTTGTTCAGCAGTTTCATTTTTCACTCTTTACCTGTCGCTGGTACTCGCGGTACAGTATGCGGGAGAATTCCACCGGTGTGGGCACCACGCCGCCGGGCCGCCCGTGGAAGGCGACGCGCCCCCTGCCCTCGAGCGACAGCAGCACGTCCTCGACCATCTGCCCCGTGCTCATCTCCAATACTACGAAGTCCTCTATGCGCCGCGCGAGCTCCTGCAGCGGCTCCCTGGGGAACGGCCACAGTGTGATGGGCCGAAGCAGCCCGGCGGGAACGCCCTCCTTGCGGACGCGTTTGATGGCGGCCTTGGCGATACGCGCCGTGGTGCCGTAGGCCACCGCCACGATCTTCGCGTCGTCGAGCATGTATTCCTCGTAGCGCGTTTCGTTCTTCGCTATGACCTGGTACTTGCGGACGAGCTCCCAGTTGTGCCGCTCCATCTCCATCGGGTCGAGGATGAGCGAGGCCATGTAGCGGCTCGCGCCCTCCCCTCGGCCTTTAAGGGCCCACTCCTTCTCGGGAAGCTCCACGAGGGGCTCGGGGAATTCCACCGGCTCCTTCATCTGCCCCAGCATGCCGTCGCCCAGAATCATCACGGGGGTGCGGTAGCGGTCGGCCACATCGAAGGCCGCGCGCGTGAGGTCCGCGACCTCCTGCACCGAACCGGGGGCGAACACCGGGGTGCGGTAATCGCCGTGGCCCCCGCCGCGCGTGGCCTGAAAATAGTCGCCCTGCGCCGGGGCGATGTTGCCCAGGCCCGGCCCCCCGCGCATCACGTTCACTATGACCGCCGGAAGCTGGAAGCCCGCCAGGAAGGAGATTCCCTCCTGCTTGAGGCTGATGCCGGGGCTGGACGACGAGGTCATCACCCTGGTCCCCGTGGCCGCCGCGCCTATGACCATGTTGATGGCGGCCGTCTCGCTTTCGGACTGCACGAACACCCCGCCTTTCTCCGGCAGGTGCTCGGCCATGTACTCGCCCAGCTCGTTCTGCGGCGTAATAGGATAGCCGAAATAGCTCCGGCAGCCCGCGCGGATGGCGGCCTCGCCGAATGCGTGGTTGCCGCTCATGAATACCTTATTCACCGTACACCTCTATCGCGACTTCGGGACACACCAGAACGCACACCTTGCATCCGGTGCACTCCTTTAAATCATCGGGGGTCGCGTAATGATACCCGGCCTTGTTAAGGCCTTCGGAGGGAGCGAGGACACCCTTCTTGCAATAGACGATGCACAGATTGCATCCCTTGCAGAACTCCGATCGTACGACAACCCGGCACTTTTTCCTGGCCATCTGTGATACACCCGTATTTCGCCGGGCCGCGCCGGAGCAGTCCCCGGCAGGCGGTTTCCGGATATGATTGTTAGAAAAAGTATTCCGGGGTCCTTTTTGTCAAAGACTTTTTGCTCACAATATGTCCGTTCGCGTAATCCTGACGGTGAATATTCCGCTCACAGCGCAGATGTATGGATTAACCTGACACGGCATTCTCGCCGGGGTTGAGGATCGCACCGGCTTCTTCGAGCGCACACGGAGTTTCATTCTTCAGCCCCTCGCCCCGCGGGAGAGGGGTGCCGGAGGCGGGGGGATTCGCGACAGAGCGCGCACGCCTCCAGGCACGTCAGGCAAGCGATGTATCGGCACGATTTTGCTTTGACAGCGATGACCCGGGCGGGATAGTGGAACGCGTATGATGAGGATTCGAAGCGCAACCGCCTCCGACCTCGACGCGGTCTGCTCCATGGAGAACGAATGGATGAGCTCGCCCTGGAGCCGCGCGGGCTTCGAGAACGAGCTTTTACACTCCTTCTCGCGCTTCATAGTCGCCGAGAACGAGGAGGGAATCGCCGGGTACGCGGTGGCCTGGGAGGTGAGCGGCGAGCTTCAGCTCAACCGCATCGTCGTACGGGGCGACCGGAGGCGGCGGGGGACCGGGAGCGCGCTTCTGGAGCACCTTATGCGCGGCCTCGCGCCCTCGGCCCATTCGAAGGTGCTTCTGGAGGTGCGTGCGCGGAACGAGGAGGCGCTCGCCTTCTACCGCGCCTCGGGTTTCGTCGAAACGGGGCTGAGGAAGCGCTACTACGGCGACGACGACGCGGTGCTCATGGAGATGGTGATTGCATGAAGGTAAAGGACGCGCGCTTTCTTACCAGCGTTTTCTCGGCGGCCGCCTTTCCGGCCCTGCCCTACCCGGAGTTCGCCTTCATGGGCCGCTCCAACGTCGGCAAGTCCTCGCTTATCAACATGCTTACGGGCAAGAAGGACCTGGTAAAGACCGGCTCGCGCCCGGGCGTGACGAAAAGCGTGAACTTTTTCATAGTCAACGGCGGCATAACCCTGGCCGACCTGCCCGGGTTCGGCTACGCGAAGCTCCCGGAATCCGTCCGGAGCGGCTTTCTTCCTCTTATAAAAAACTACATCCAGAACCGCGACAACCTCCGCCTTGTGTTCCTGCTGGTGGACATCCGGCGCGTGCCGGGCGATTTCGAGCGTGAAATGATTACGCTGCTGGCCGAACGCGGGGTGCCGGTGGCCGTTGTCGCCACCAAGTGCGACAAGCTGACGCGGGGCGCTCGCGCCGCCTCGGCCCGGAAGATCGCGGAAGCCCTGTCGGTCGGCGCGGACTCGGTCTTTTTTAGCTCCTCAAAGACGAACGACGGGAAGAAGGAGATGCTCGCCCTGATAGGCGAATTCGGGGGAAAGGGCCGCGGGGAGTGATGGGGTCACGGCCCGCGGAGTGGATGCCGGGGCCGCCGCGCGGTTCGCGTACGGGGTCCGTGCGGCGGAAAGACCGATTCAGTACGCGGTCGATTCCTTGAGAAACTCGTACATCAGGCTGTCGGAATCCTTTATCCCCTTGGCGTAGGTCTCGGCGATGGAGAGGATGACCTGGTAGAAGTATTCCAGGTGCGGCACCAGGAATTCACGCTTCAGGCTGTTGCGCACCGGGAATGCCGTGGAGTTCTTCACCTCCCCGAGCCTGCGCCCGTCGAGGAGCTTCTTTCCGTTGGCGATGTGCGTGAAGATTATGTCATCGGTACCCGCCGCGGAGGGCGTGGGGTCCACAATGGTCACCTGCGTTGAAAGGCCGCCGTTGTAATCGCGCTCCACGATCTCCGATTCCAGCTTAGACACGTTCGACCCCGACGAGTATATGCGAATGGTCTTTTTCTTAAGCCGCGTGACCTGTTTGGTGAGCTCGTCCCTTTCGAAGCTGTGGCGCTGGATCTCGATATAGCCGTCCGCCAGCCGGTATGTCACCTGGTAGGGAAGGATCCTGATGTCCTTCGTCGTCATCAGTTTGTACCTGGCCACGACGTCCTCGATCTTCTTGCTTATCGCCGCGATCTGCTCGTCGAGCGCCCTGCCCTCGCTGTCCAGCTTTTCCGAGGTGAGCGTGCCGCCGCGAGCGGATTCCGTTTTCTCCTGCGACCGGACCGCCGTGGCCGTAAGCGTCACCGCCGCGAAAAGGCATATAACCGCCGCCAAAGCTCTTTTCATCGTGATATCCTCCGCGAAGATGCCCCCTGTGCGATTACCGGGGCGTTGCACCGACCGGGCGCCGACGACCGTCCGCACCGCCACCGATACTCGACGAATCGCGGAACGGAACGGTCCATGCAACTGGTCTGACAATAGCACAGGAACGTGGGTTCGTTCAATTATATTTTCGATAGGAACGCGCCTTCGGTTTACGACATTTTGCCCCCGCGCCGCCCGCCGCCGGTTATTATTCTTTTCGGCGCGATTACCGATAATAAGGCATACGCCCTCAGGGCGTGAAATCGGCAGCGGACGCTTGCGGCGTCGGGCGGCCGTTCAGGCCATGGATACGGTGCTCCAATGTACAACATCCTGATCGTCGACTTTACGCCGTACCGCGAGACAATCGCGCGCATGTTCACCGAAGCCGGATACACCGCCGTAAGCTGCGAATCCGCCTTCGACGCCATGGCGCGGCTCAAGTCGAACGATTTCGACCTCATCGTCTCGGAGGTGGAGCTCCCCGGCGACAACGCCTTCGACCTGTACAATTACATAGCGAACTACTATCCCTTCATACCGACCATCATGGTCACGGAAAAGGACATCGACACCTTCTTCGAGCACATCTTCCGCGAGGGGATCGGCAACGTGCTCCGCAAGCCGCTTCGGGAGAAGGAACTGGTGGGCCTTGCGCGCAAACTCATCACCCGCAAGAACATCTTCGGCCTGGACAACTACATGGACATCCCCGTCGACGGCATCATGAAGGTCCGCGTAACCGCCTCGGACCAGATACGCCAGGCGATCGCGGCCCTCATGAAACAGCTGGAGGAATGGGGCATTCAGGTTAAAAACCGGTCGGTCCTCAACCTCATACTCAACGAGCTCATCATCAACTCTGTCTATCATTCGCACGGCTACACGCGCGAGAAGGAGGACCGCGTCCCGGTCAGGCTCAAAAAGGGCGAGTTCGTCGACCTGTTCTTCGCCCACAACGAGAACGGCTACGGCATTTCCATCACTGACTACAAGGGCAACCTCACCAAGCAGAAGATTCTGGACAGCATCAGGCGGGCGGTGGAAGAGTCGCAGATGATACTTCGCGCGTACGAGACCGGGGAGGAGATTTCGGACAAAGTCTCCGAGACGGGCCGTGGTATCGACCTGGTGCGCAAGCTCACCAGCGAGTATTACTTCGTGATACGAAACAAAGTGCGCACCGAGATCATCCTGCTCTTCGACCGGGAGCCTCCGGCGGGCTTCGAGTCGCACTCCTCGCTCAAGATCATCGAAGACCCCAACTGATCGCCCTTGACGCGGCGAGCGCCGCCGTCACGCACACCGCGAAACCCACGGCCACGTACCACAGCCAGAAGACCGCGGTGAAAGCCATGGCCATCACCACCGCCGCGACGCCGGCGAAGACACCGAGGAGCGCCGCGCGCGCGTCCACCCCGCGCGCGAATCTGCCCAGGAGGAATATCCCCAGCACCCCGCCGTAGGTGACCGAGGAGATCGACAGGCCGACCTCCACAAGGGGATTCTTCGAATCGTGGAAGAGCACTGAGACGCCGATGATGGCGAGCGTCCAGAAGAGGGCTATGGCGCGCGCCGCGCCGACCTTGGCCCGCTCCGTGAGCGCGCGCTCCTCGAGCCGCAGGAGGTCCAGCGCCGTGGAGGACGCGAGCGAGTTGATCGACGAGCTGAGCGTCGACATGGCCGCGGCGAAGATGCCGGCGAGCATGAGGCCCCGCAGGCCCGCCGGCAGATGGTTCACGATGAAGTACGGAACCACCGAGTCGCTCGAGCCGAAAGGCCGCCCCCCCAGCAATACCTTGATGAAAAGCCCGAACAGCAGGAAGAGCGCGATCTGAACGATAACGACCACGCCGCTTGCCACCATGGCCCGTTTGGCGGAGGCGACGTCGCGGCACGCCAGCACGCGCTGGACCAGGAGGTGGTCGGTGCCGTGAGAGGCGAAGGAAAGAAATGCCCCGCCGACCACGCCGGTGAGGAGGTTGTACGAACCGAAGAGCTTCGCCGCTCCGCCGCCCAGGCCGGAGGAAACAAAGGCGAGATCGGCGGACGGGATGAGGGCGAACACCCCGCCGAGGGAAAGCGAGAGCTCATCCATCACGCAGTACGCGCCCAGCGCGACGCAGAAAAGGTACAGCACGAGCTGGAGGGCGTCGGTCACGATGACGGCGCGTATGCCGCCGTAGAATGTATAGATGAAAGTCGCACCGCCGATGACCGCGAGGGATACCCGGTAGTCCCAGCCGGTCATCACCGTGAGCGGTATGGCCGTGGCGAAAAGGCGCACGCTGTCGGCGAAGAGGCGCGTGATGTGGAAAATGACCGAAACCACGCGGCGCGACGCCGGTCCGAAGCGGCGCTGGAGAAACTCGTACACGGTTTCGTATTCTCCCTGAAAGTATTTGGGGAGCAGAAACACGGCCACCAGCGCGCGGCCGGCGAGATAGCCGAATGTGACCTGTAAAAAACCCGTACCGCTCGCGTAGGCCAGTCCCGGGATCGAGATGAAGCTGAGGCTGGAGGTTTCGGTGGCGACGATGGAGAGGCACACCAGGCCCCAGTGCACCGAACGGTTGCCCAGGAAATAATCGCGCACGCTCGAGCCGCCGGAGAAGCGCAGTCCGATAATATTTATCAGTACTATGTATACCAGGATTACGGCGATATCGACGGTCATCGGGCTTTTTTCTGCATCATCTCGATCACCTGGGCCTTTATCCGCCCGGTGTATTCCGCGTAGTTGAAGGCGGCCCGGTCGAGCACATACTGTATAATCGCGCCCTGTATCAACGAGACGATAACCATGGCGATATAGGGAACGTCGACCTTCCGGAAATGGCCATCGCGGATACCCTCGTTTATGATCGCGCTCACCTCTATGCGGAAACTCTCGAAGAGCTTGACGTTCGCCCGGCGGATCCGCTCGTTGTGGTTGATCTGGGTCCAGAAATCGATGAGCACGTGGAAATAGTCCTTCTCCCGTTCAACCAGGTTGAAGGCCTGGTCGAGGAAGATAGAGAGCTTCTCGCGGGGATCGTCGGATTTCGCCAGCGCCCGGTTCAGGTAGACGCGCAGGTTGTTGTTCATCTCCTTTAGCAGCGTGAAGAGCAGCTCCTGCTTGTCCTTGAAATAGTAGTGCACCAGCCCCGTGGAAAGCCCCGCCTCGCGGGCGATGTCCTTGATGGTGAAGTTGTAATAGCCCTTGCGGCTCACCACGCGGTAGGCCGCGGCGGTAAGCTGCGTGCGGCGAAGGTTGATGATGTCCCTGTTGTTGCGCTGAGCCGGCGCCTTCGCACGCGGCGCGCCCTTGTCGGTCTTTCCCGCGCTCACTTCCGCACCCCGATCGCGTGTCGTATGAAATCCATCATTCCTTTTATAACGCGCTCGTCGTCCTCGAGCGCGTCCTCGCCTATAAAGGTGCGGAGGCGCTCCTTGTAATATTCGGAGGTGTACGAAAACTGCATGAGGACGATGATGTTGTCCACGCAGAAGGACGCGACGTGCTCGTCGATTGAGGGGTCCACCAGCCCCTGCTCTTTCGCCTCGTTGATGTAATGCCGGTAGAACACCGCGGAGATGTTCTCGATCTTGCGTGAGAGCCGCGCCGAGAGATGGGCCAGGCTTTCGGTCGTGATGTCCTGGTAGAGCTGGACGAAATGCGGATGCGAGCGGGAGTGTTTCTGCGCGACCCGTATGATCGTTTCGAGCTTGTCGAATATGTCGCCGTTGGAAAGGTCGGCCCCCGCGAACGCCGCCTCGAGCAGTTTGTAGCCCTCGTCCACGATGGTGAGGAAGAGGTGCTCCTTGCTCTGGAAGTAATTGTACATTGAGCCGATGCTGATGCCGGCCTTGCTCGCGATGACGTTTACGTTCGCCCCGTTGAATCCCTTTTCGGCGAATTCCACGGTGGATATTTTTATTATCCTCTCGCGCTTCTTGTCCGAGATCTTGTCGAATGTGTCCTTGTGGTATTTCCCCGAATTCTCGTCCGGGGTCCGTTTCTTTTTCGCAGCGCTCATTGTTGCTCCTCTGTTTCGAGTCGGGCCCGCGCCGGTTCAGCGCCCGGGCCGTATATCCGCCGTATATGTGTAATGTATTATTTCAGCGCGCCTATGGCAGCGCACAATCCGAGCAGCACGCTCTTTCCCGCGCCGTCGATCGCGAGCGACCGGGTTGCGTTCACGGCTTCGCCGACGAGCCGCCGGTGCATGTCCGCTGCCGCGTCCAGCGCGCCGCTTTCGCGTATCAGCCTCCGGATTCCGGCCAGGTCAGACGCGGACTTCGCCTTCTTCGTGAAGAGCGACTCGAACCTCTTTCTGTCCGCGGGCCGCAGGCGCTCCACCGTGTTCTGCACCAGCACCGTCTTCTTGCCCTCCAGTATATCCGAATCGGCCGATTTGCCCATCTCGAGGTTGTCGCCAAAGACGCCCAGTATGTCGTCGCGCACCTGGAAGGCATGGCCGAGCGGCAGGGCGAAACGGGCGATGGCGCGACGCTCGCCGGCCGTGGCCGCCCCCGCAAGCGTACAGCCCATGAGGAGCGGAAAGTACACGGTGTAGTACGCGGTCTTCATCATGCCGATCTCCCGCGCGGCCGTGTCGCCCGGGCGCAGGGAGCGCGGCAGGGTGTTGGCGATATCCAGAATCTGCCCCCAGGCCGTACGCTCGTAGGTGTCGGCGAAGAGCCGGAGAAACTTCTCTTTCAGCGACCCTTCGATCCTCGCGCCGAGCACCAGACGCAGGGCGTCGCAGAACAGCACGTCGGCCGCCACCAGCGCGACATCGGCCCCGACCCCCTCGTTGATCGTGCCGCCGGAAAAACGCCTCCGCATCAAGAGGTGAAACGCCTCCCCTCCGCGGCGCACCTCCGAGCGGTCGATGATATCGTCCTGTATGAGCAGGAAGGAGTGCATGAGCTCGAGCGAGGACGCTATCGCGACGATCTCCCTGAGGGCGGACGCGCCGCCGCCGTACCCCAGGTACGCGGCGATGAGCACGAGCGGGCGGACCCTCTTGCCGGGCCTCAGACAGTATTCCGCCAGATCCGACCATATGTCCCCCATGAACGGATGTTCGGCGTCCTTTTTTTTGCCGGCGAAGTATTTCTCTATTGACAGGTCGATCCGCGGGGAATACTTTTCAGCGAACCGGGCGAAATGCCGCGCGTGCGGCTCCGGATTTATCTTCGTCTCTTTCATCGTCTGTAAGGCTGCGGACCTCATGCCGAGCGTGATTACGAAGTGAGGAGCTTAAAGCGGGCGCATGATCGTGTCAATAGATTTTCTCCGCACGGCCGCCGCATGAAAAACGCGGTATACATCGCGCTGTCGCTCGCGCTTCTTACGCGCCTCCTGTCCGTCAACGACTACCGGTACGGCCATTTCGTCCCGCCCCTCGACTTCCCGGCGCTCGAAAATTCCGCTAAACCGGCCCCCGAAGCGCGCGCTCCCCGGTATCCGGCCGTACTCCTGTTCATCATCGACGGCGCGACGCGCGACAGCCTGTACGATCCCGGCCTGTGCCCGGAAATCTCGGCCCGCTGGAGGAGTTCGGGCCTCCGCTTTGAAAACGCGCGCGCCATGAAGCCTTCCGTATCCGCGCCGAATTACGCCTCCATCATGACGGGCGCGCCGGCGCACGTGCACGGCGTCGTCAATAACGATACGCGCTCGCGCGCCGACCGCCACGCGCCGACGGTGTTTCAATCGCTTTCGGAGATAGGACTGGAGTCGCGCGTCGTGGGATTCGACTGGTACAAGCAGATGTTCGGCCGCCGGGCGCTCTACATACCCGCCGAGTGCTGCGAGCGGGACGACCCGGCCGAGGTGGCCCGCGCCGTCGAATCCATGATCGGCCACAATGACCTCCCCTTCTTCACGGTGGCGCACTTTCTCTCGCCCGACAACGCGGCGCACGCGACGGGCTCGAACACCGGCGAACTCTATCGTTCATCCATCAGGACGATCGACTCTCTGCTCGGCGGAATATTCCGCCTGCTCGACCGGACGCTGCCGGGCGCGCTCGTCATTGTGGTCTCCGACCACGGCATGAACGTCGACGGCAACCACGGAGGGACCGACGACGCGTCAATGCGCGTTCCTCTCTATCTGCTCTCTCCCTCCCTGCCTCACGCAAGCGTCTCGCGGACCGTGTATCACGCGGCAATCGCGCCCACGGTGGCGGCCGCCGCTGGCGCCGCGCTTCCGGCCCTCTCCGCGGTCGCCCCCCTTATGGAAGCGCTCGACGGCCATGGCGCCGCCCGGCTGAAAGAATCGATCGCGCTTCGCGAGCACATGCTTTCCGCCTTCCGCTTCATGCATCCCATCATCCCCGCGCCGAAACTCGCCGCGCCCGAGGACGACATTCAGCGCGACGCGCGCCTTACCGCCGCCATCCTGGAGCGACCCGAGCGCTGCAAGGAAACCCTGCTCCTGTATCAGCGGCTGTTCTTCTCGCTCGCGCTCCTTCTGCTTGCGGCCATGGTCATGCGCGGGCAGACCCCCGGTACCGGAACCCTGCTCCTCGTCAACGGAACCGTTGTGGCCGCCGCCGGGGTAGCGATGCGCGTTATAAGCTCAGCGTATATC
>JAGODA010000096.1 GCA_017998475.1 Spirochaetota bacterium
GCACAGACCGCTCCCCGGAGGTCAGGCGCGCGAGGCGCGAGGCGACCGCCTCCGCCACCGAACCTGGAAGCTCCATAGCCTGGAAGCGCCAATGATCGAACACGAGCGAATCGCGCTCCTCGCCCACAATACCCGTATCGCACATACGCGCCACGAGCTCTCCCGTAATGAGAGGGTTCCCTCCACTTCTTTCGAAAACCGCGCGGCCCGCATCCTTCACCTCCGAACGGGACGCTCCGAGCGCCAGAGCCACAAATTCCGTCGTATCGAAGGGATCCAGTCCCCCGAGCTCAACCATCGATACCTTAGGGTGCGAAAGCGTCGGCCCCAGCTCCCTCGGCCATTCGTCCGCATCGGAACGCGTTGTCGCGGCGAGCATCAGCGCACTGTTTCCGATCAGACGGAGCATCTCCCGAAGTGCGGACAGCGTGTCGACGTCGGTCCGATGCAGGTTATCTACGCAGAGCAGCAGACCGCCCTCGGCCTCGGCGAGCGCGTGGAAGACGCAGGTGATGGATCGGCGCGCCTCGGAATCGATGTCCGGACGAACGGTCCGGCGCTCCGGAAGATCCCCGAGCACCGGCGCGAACCCCGGGACATGCCCCGCGAGCGCTCGCGCCTCGGACCCGCAGATTCGTGAAATATGGCCGCGGACGCGTTCCCTGTCATCACGCCGGTACAGGGCGAAGCGCCGCTCATACGAAACGAGAAGATCGATGATCGGGCCGAACGGCGTCTGGCCGCTTTCCCTGCATTCAGCGGTCAGAACACACCATCCATCGCGCGCCGCCCGCGCCCCGAATTCGTTGAGCAAACGCGTCTTACCCACTCCTGGAGTTCCGCTTATCACGCAAACGCATCCCCTGCCGCCGGCCGTTCCCGCGAGCGCGCGCTCCAGCCGCTCGAGTTCCGCTGAACGGCCGACAAAGGCGATCCCTGTTCCCCGCGAGACGGCACGCGCACCTTTGGGCAACTCGATCCCTTTTAGGCCGGCGAGAATCGAAAGGGTTTCGCCTGAACTTGCCGGTCGACGCGCGGGGTCCTTTTCCAGCAATGCCATGACAAGCTCGTCCGTGGCGCTATCGAGCGCCGCGTTGAACGACGAAGGGGGATCGGGACACACCGCCAGATGACCGTGCATGAGCTCCCACGGTGTCGTGGAACGATAGGGATACGTTCCTGTAAACAACACGTACAGCACAAGGCCGAGCGAATACAGATCGGCTCGCTCGTCTACCGGAACGCCGGGAACCGGAAAACGCTCAGGCGCCAGGTACAGGAGCTCGCTCACCGCGGGCGCGTCCCCGCGCCGCCCGTAGGGCTGCCTGAGTCTCCAGAGCCCCGCCCCGCCGAGTACGACGCCCGCGTCGTGCCGCGCGGAATCGGTCACGAAGATATTCTCGGGTCGTATGTCGCCGTGAGGCATGCCGTTCCCGTGCAGGTGGCACAGCGCCCCGCAGACCGAAAGACCGATATCGATCACCGCTCCGACCGCAAGAGTCAACCCCCTGCCCGCGCGCATCTCTCCAAGCGAAACGCCCGCAAGCGGCCCGGTTATCAGCCTGATTACGGTCCCGGCGCGCTCATCGCCCTTCTCGCTGACCTCAACCACCCTTTCAAGGGAGACATGGGGAGATTCGGCGAGGGCGTTCATCTCCATAAGGAAGCGAAGGCGCGCCTCCAGCGGCAGGCCCTCTCCGCATCTGAATGTTTTTATACGTACCGGCTCTCCCCGCAGGCGGTCGAATCCGCATACGCATTCATACCAGCCCCCTTCAGCGGTCGATTCACCATACTCATACCGCTGATCGGCTGGAATGGCTCCGCCCCTTGTCCGGAACGGGAAGAACTCTCGCGCGTTCATAGCCAACGTACGCAACCTGCCCTGCGCCATACGCTTCCTCCTTTACGGTGCCGAAGCTACACCTATTCTTCGCGCACGTCATGGGAGGAAATACTTAGTACGCGTTTTTTTTGATTATCCGGGATACCGGTTGCGTCCTTATAAGAATGGTCTTTCCAGCGATCCCGGGCGGGTTCCGATATTTCTCCTCAGTTCGATAGTATCCGGTATTTAAGCGCGATATTGTACAATTCGATCTTGTTGTCCACGCCCAGCTTGTTGTAGATATTGAAATGGTGGTGCTCGACGGTCCTTTCGGAAAGCCCCAGCCGCTTTGCGATCTCGCGGTTCGAAAGCCCCGAAACCGAAAGATACAGTATCTCGATCTGCCGTTCGGTGATGCCGAAGCGCACCCGGAAATCGCGTATGGACGGGTCCTCCGAGGCGATCACCAGCGCGCCGATGCAGTCGTCCGCCTCGTTCTTTATTCCCTGGATGTTCAGCGTGTAGGCGATCCGCTCGCCCTTCCTCGTGGAGATGGTGCAGTTTACGTAGCCGCTTCGGCTCTTCCCGGCCGCCATCGCGTCAAGCTCGCGGCGGATGATTTCAATGCGCGGAAAGAGCTCGAAGATGGTCCGCGGCGCGGCCGCGTTCGCGGACAGCGAGCGCGCCATGCCGTTCCCGAACACGATATTCCCGTCCATGTCGACCAGGAAAACCGGCTCGTGCATCCCCGTCATAAGCTCGGCCGCCGGGCGCTCCGGGGCCAGGGTCATCAAGCCGTAACGCGCTATCGACCACCGCACGCCGACGATAAAGGGCGTAACAAACAGGACGAACGACAGGTTCGACACCACGGTGACCAGCACCGGGTCGTCGGCGTAGATGCACGCCAGACTTACCGCCCATCCAACGGTGCCGGTGATAAGAGCGATCGTTACGGGACGGGCTTGAAGCCGTTCCCTGCCGGGCGGCAGCGCGCGGTACCGGCGGACCATCACCGCCAGGCTGGCGATATAAAAGCCAACGCACTGCGCGATCCCGATAACGGTCCATATCGAGTCGGTGGTATGGGCATGCTCCCACCCCCAGGGTGTCCGGTAGATGTCGGGCCCCACCACCAGGCGGAAGCCCTGTACCGCGATGATCGCGACAGGAGCGTACAGCAGGGCCCATACCAGCGGCCTGCGCGCGGCGGGCGTGCCGCCGATGAACAGGGTGAAGTGCAGCACCAGCGACGGCAGGAGCATCATGGGCACTATGAGCACCCTGCTCCACACCCAGGCCGTTTCCTTCGTCGGGGAGTACATGAAAAGCCCGAAAGCGACGCACAGAAGCGCATAATCCATGGTGAATACGGCGTAGACGAGATTGACCGCTGCCCGGCGGTTGAGCCGCAGCACGGTCAGCGCGCTCTCGAAGGCGATGAAGGCGCTGGCAAAACAGACAATCGGAATGACGATCATAACAGGCGCTCCACGATATCTATGTGGTGAAACGCCCGGGCCGCGGCGGGAGTTCTGGGCGAACAAGATAGCCCGGTACCGATTTCGCGGTTGTTTTCAATACGGTGGGCGGATGTGCGCAAATGTCAAGCTAAAAAGGCCGAAGGCGGGGCCACGTGACCCCGCCTTCGGATGGCAATCGTCGTTCCACGACCACATCATTCGCGACCGCGATGATTGCACGCGACACGTCGCAAACATCGAACGGCAATGGATTAAACATGTGT
Organism: Spirochaetota bacterium; assembly: GCA_017998475.1. GTDB lineage: Bacteria > Spirochaetota > UBA4802 > UBA4802 > UBA5368 > MVZN01. The sequence goes on from JAGODA010000096.1 coordinate 3,576, forward strand.
TTGGCATAAACACATAGCCTTGTATCGCCGATGAATGCGGCGATTATTCAAATGATTGATTGTTACATTTACTTTGCGGGCGATGGTCACGCGACCTCGCCCGCATACAATATGGTGATCTCCCGGCCCGGCGAGGATTTATGCATGACGTCCTGTCTCCATTACAGGGCCTGACAGGGCGAACCCCAGGAGACCTGGTTTACACATTCGCCGTCACATGTCTGAACATCACAGGGTGGTGGCCGCGATCCAACACCGCCCGGATTGACACAGACATGGACCATTTCTATTTCAAATGTAAATGTGCCGTCATTCGTTGGAATGGAAACGAGTGTACTTCTGTTAACATGGGCGCAATCGGAGTTGAACCTGATTTCGAACGATGTCGTATTCCCGGCCGCAATGATGCCGCTGGGCTGCAGGAGAACCGTATAGGTCGAGGAACCGGCCAAGGACACCCTCGGCGTCCCGCTGAGTATAAGGGGACCTGAGCCGTTGTTGGTAATATTGAAAACGAGAGTGATCAACGCCGGTTGGCACCTGTTCCCATACTGACAGGACCATATATCATCCCGGTTGATAACCTCCCCCGTTGACAACGAAAGGGCCATCCGGCTTTCCAGGTACCCACCGCTGGAGCTATCGTTAGGATTGTCACGTGCCGTATTTACCAATCCGCAGTCGAACCGGCACAGGCTTACAACGACGCCGAACAGAATCACTATCCGGAATACTCTTTTCTTCATGAGCTTCCTCCTGGTTATTTCCTTTCCTCGATTGTCTATATCATTTCGCGTATATAACGTCGCCTATCACATAACCGGCATACACCTTCCACCACCATTCCGCATGCTCCCTAAAACCTCGTCACCGCGCCTCCGTACACAATTTGTTCCGGGCCGCTGGCATTCGAGTACACCACGTCCAGGCGAAACGGGCCTTCTTCACCACGCGCTGCCGACTTCTCCCCGAACTCGGGCCTGGATAAGAAGAGAATGTCCACCCAGTGCGCCGCGTACACCAGCGCCGTGATGCCCCCGGCAATCATGAACATATTGGCCGCCTTCACCTTGGCGTCGTACTTGGAATCGAACTCGCTCTGCGGCGCCCCCCGAGGCACGGAGCTGTAGTCGTCGGCGGCCCCGGAATACCTCATGTAGCTGAACACCGCGAATCCCGCCGACAGGGCGAAGCTCCCCAGAAACACATAGCCCTTCGTGTCCCGGTCCGCGTAAAACTGCCCCCAGCCCGGCACGATGGCACGGGTGTAATAGCCGGAGCGGGTCTTCCGCTCCACGAAGTACTCTTTATTTCCTTCCACTATGTTTTGCGCGAGTTTTCGCGTTATGCCGGCGCCGGCTTTGTCCAGCACGTCCTCGTTCTCCGCCTTCTCGTTCGCCGCGAACTCCGACACGCCCTTCTCCACGTCCACTATGCGCACCGTTATCATGAAAGCCTTTCCCACCCGGTTGATCTCGCCCACCAGGATCTTCCGCGCCGAGAGGAGCTTTCCCACCTGCACCGCGCATGCCTGGTCGGTGCAGCCGGTCATCTGGAAACCCTGCTCTTTCAGTATCTCGTTCATCTGGGCGCGCTCCACCACGGTGAAGAGGCCCGTCTTCACCATCTCCGAGCGGATGATGTCGCTCACCGCCCCGGTAACGATCTTCGATACCCCCCCTGGGCTGGAGGTCCAGCACGGCCACCTGCATCTTCTCGGCGGCGAAGAGGGGGCAGACGGACAGACAGACAATAACGGCGAGAACCAGGAGCAGACTTTTGTTCATGGCCACCTTCCAGAACGCGTTGTTTATAAGGCACTACCGGCCATCGTCAATGATAGACCAATAGCATTAATGGCGCTTTAATGTCTGTCATATAATATGACGAACACGATTTTCATGGATCATTCTTTAAGCAGCAGGCGAGGTCACGTGACCTCGCCTGCTATTGCACAAAAAACGGGGCCTCAGGGCCCCGTTTTTCTCAGTGTGTTATGCGAGTCTTGTTTCGCCGCCGCGTCATTTCCGTTTCTTCAGGCGGTCCTTCACTTTTTCCTTCACCTTCTCTTTTATCCGCGCTACGGGAGGAAGCTCGACCGCGGGAGTAAACCGCACGCCGTTATCGAACGCGTCCTTCACCGATCCCGCGACCGCCGCCTTCGGGCGGAAGGTCCCCTCGATCGCCTCGCGGAAGCGGTCCACGTACTCGAAGACCGCCGGCACAACGATAAGCGTGATGAGCGTCGAGATGATGAGCCCGCCGATGATTACCACGCCCATGCTCTGCCGGTACTGAGCCGCCTCGCCTATGCCCAGCGCGAGCGGCAGCGTACCCGCAAGCATCGCGAAGGTGGTCATGAGGATGGGCCGCAGCCGCACCATCCCCGCGCGCCGTATGGCCTCCTTGCGTTCGAGCCCTGAGCGCACCCCCTCCAGGGCGAAGTCAACAAGCAGAATCGAGTTCTTCGTGACCAGTCCGAGCAGCATGATGACGCCGATCATGCTGAACATGTCCATGTTCAGCCCTGTTATAAGAAGCGAGAAGAACGCGCCCGAAAGCGCCGGCGGCAGCGCCATGAAAATGGTGACCGGCGTGATGAACGACTCGTAGAGGCTGGCCAGCACAAGGTAAATGAAAAGCAGCGAGAGCATGAAGGCGAACAGTATGTTCGACACCATGTCCTCGAACGCGTCCGCCTGGCCGACGAAGGAGTAATCCACTCCCTCGGGCATCGGCAGATCCTTTTCGAGGAGTTTGCGCGTCTCCTCGATTGCGGCCCCCACCGCGCCTCCCGGGGCGATGTTCGCCATCACCTGAATCACACGCGCGCGGTCCTGACGGAGGATCTTTGCCGGGCCGACCGCGTCTTTGCCCGTGGCGATGGCGGAGAGCGGGATCATCTTCATCTGCACGTTCGGCACGCGCGTTTCGTAAAATGTCTGCTTGAGGTCGCGCTGCTCGGGCTTAAGGCGCATCCGCACGTCATACTCCAGCCCCTTGTCGCGGAACTTGCCGACCACCCCGCCCTCAATATGATAGCGCAGCTCCATCCCGGCCATCTTGTGGTTCACCCCGAGCGTCTGCATGCGCTGATTGTCGAGCACCACCTGGAACTCGGGCTTGCCCGGCTTGTAGCTCGTGCTCACCTCCGCGAGGTCCTTGAACTTCTTCAGCCGCTCGACGACTTCAACCGAGTACTTCTGCAAAACGTCCAGATCTTCTCCGGTGATGTTGAGGATAAACGGTTTGTCGGTGCCGCCGCCCGTGGCGTTATACTCGTCGACCGAGGGCTGCGCGAAGGCGAACTCGCCGAGCAGCGCGCGAATGTCCTTTTTTATCTCGACGCTGTGTCTCTTCCTGCCCTCCGACTGCGAGACGAAGAACACGCCCACAACCCCGAGGTTGTATTCGCCCTGGTCGTTACCGGCCTTGATCGTCATGTAATCGACTTCGGAAATACCTTTTAATTTGTCCGCGATCTTCTGCGCCACCTCCATGGTGCCCTCTATGCTGGTTCCGGCCGGCATCTCGAAATTGACCATCACCTCGTTCTCGTCGGCGTCCGGACTGAAGGTCTTACCGATAACGCCGAACGCACCGAGGCTCAGAATGAAAACCAGCGTTGTAACACCGATGATCATGATTGGTCGATTGACGCTGAACTCGAGCACCTTCGCGTAGAGCGCATCGATCCGGTCCTGAAGCCGGTCGAACCAGGCGACCAGCCGGTTCTTCGCCTTTTCCCCCGTACCAGCGAAATAGGCCGAGAGGAGCGGCGCCACGGCCAGCGCGTCGAAAAGGCTTATACACATTGCGAAGACCACCGCCAGGCCGAACTGGTGGAAGAAGCGCCCGACGATGCCCTGCAGAAAACCGATTGGCAGAAACACCGCTATGATGGTGAGCGTCGTCGCGAGCACCGCCAGCATCACCTCGGTGGTGCCCACCGCGGCCGCCTTGAAGGCCGGCATGCCCGATTCCAGTTTCCGGAAGATGTTCTCCCGCACAACGATCGCGTCGTCAACGAGGAGACCCACCGAGAGCGAGAGAGCCATGAGCGTCATGAGGTTCACGGTGAAACCCATGAAATACATGATGACGAACGCTCCCAGAATCGAGTTCGGTATGGCGATGCCCGTGATGATGGTCGATCGGACATTCCCCAGGAAGAAATACACCACGATGACGGCGAGGATGATTCCGATGATCATGGTCTCCTGCACGTCGGCGATGTTGCTGCGTATCCACTTGGCGGTGTCGTACACGAACACCATACGCGGATTACCGCTGTGCTTTTGTATCACCTCGTTTACACGGTCGATACGCTTCATGACCCTGTCCGCCACCGCCACGGAGTTGGAGCCGGACTGCTTGTATACGTCCAGAATGATGCAGGGGCGCGTCACCTTTTCAACCGTATCGGACTTCTTCCCGCCGAAAAACGACTTCTTCTCTTTATCCTTTACCGGATAATAGATGTAGGCGAGCGTCTTTACGTCTTCCGCGCCGTCGCGCACGGTGCCGACCTTGTCGACCGTCACGGCGTTCGCCACGTCGCCGGCGAAGTTAACCACCGATTTCCGGATCTGGTCGAGCGCGTTGAACTCACCGACCGTTTTGAAGATGGTGGAGCGCTCTCCGCGGTCGAACTTGCCGATCGGCACGTTGGCGCCGGAGTTCTTCAGATTCTCGGCCACGCTGAAGGCCGGAATCTCGTAGGCGTTCAGTTTCGCGCGGTCCAGCTCGATCTGGATCTCCCGCCTCGTTCCTCCCGAAAGGACCACTTCGCCCACGCCGTCCGCCTGCTCGATGAGCGGCTTGATCTTCTCCTTCACAAGGTCGTAAAGCTCCGCCGGGGGAAGGTCGGCCATCACCGCGAGCGTGAGCACGGGCATGTCGGTAAAATCGAACTGCCTGACCAGCGGCTCGTCCTCGAGGTCCGTGGGCAGGTTGTTCCTGGCAAGCGCCACCTTCTCGCGCATCTTCTGTTCCGCGTACTTTACGTCGGTCTCGTAGGTGAACTCCGCAATAACGATCGAAATCCCCTCCAGGTTCCTCGACGAGAGCCGCTTCATTCCGGAGATGGTGCTCACCTGCTCCTCCAGCGGTTTCGAGATGAGCTTTTCGATCTCCTCCGGTGTCGCGCCGGGATAGACCGTGGTGACCGTCACCACGGGAAAATCGATGGGCGGAAAAAGGTCCACGCCCATACGGTTCAGCCCGATCATGCCGGTCACCACCATCAGGATGACCAGACAGCTTATGAAGATCGGGCGCTTGATTGAAAACTGGGCTAAATTCATGCAATCACTCCTTGTCGACCCGTATGTACTTTTCCACGTCGACGTTATATCGGTCAAAGATCTCGTTTCGCGCGAGGTCGAACTGCAGAAGCGCGACGTTGTACTGTACGAGCGCCTCCAGCTCGCCCTGGCGCGCCTGCGTCAGAGTGTCGAGGGCGAGCTTGATGTTGACGGCCGTCACCTTGCCCTGCCTGAAGCGCGCGAGCAGCCGCTGATAATAGAGCTCGGACTCCGCGCGGGCGGTGCGCGCCTTTCCCAGGGTGGCGTGCAGGAGGCGCACCTGCTCGAGCGAGTTGAGCACCTCGTCCCGCACCTCGAGCCTGGTCCTGTCCAGGTCTATCGACGCCTGGCGCCGCCTGAGCTCGGCGTTTCGAAGGTTGACCTTCAGCTCGCGGTCGTCGAGCGGATAGGTGAACTTCGCGCGCGCCTCCCACGAGGGATATTTCGCCGAGGCCGAGTCGCGCATGGCGGGCGAGTAATTTTCATCCTGGCCAAGGGAGTTAAGCCCCATGCTGATGACGAGCGAGGGGAGCGCGTTGTTTTTATGGTAGCTCAGCTCGCGATCGGCGTTTTCCAGAGAGAGCCGCGCGTTCCGGTAATCGACCCGTTTCTCGAAGGCGGTCTTAACGGCCGCCTCCTCGTCGAGCGCCGGGAGCGTATCCACAAGGTCTGTCACGCCCTCGACCTTCGTTTCCGCGGGCATGTTCATGGTGCGCACCAGTTTCCGCACCGCCTCGCGCTGACGCTGGATCGCCGCCTCCAGTTTGGCCTCGGTGGAGGCGACCAGCGCGTTGTACTGGTTAAGATCGTACAGCTCGCCCAGCCCGAAGCGCGCGTTCTGCGCCAGGATGCCCCTCACCTGCCGCGCGGCCTCGAGCTCCAGCCGGGCGTTTTCCACGGCCGATTTCTGCACGGTGATGGTCCAGTAATCCACAAGGGTGGAGACCACCAGACCGGACAGCTCGTTGATGATGGCCGCGCGCTGCATCTGCGCCGCGCTTTTCAGCATCTCCTTCTGCAAACGGTCCCCGTACCCGAAGGCGTTACGAAGCAGTTCCTGCTGCAGGCTCACGAAGAGCGAGGGCTTGTGGTAGCCGGGCTCCCTGGGCACGCCGAAAGCGGGAATGCCCGGATCGTTCGCGTCGAAAAACACCTCCTTCACCCCGGCCGAAACGGTCGTGCCGCTGGAAAAGAGCTTCGAGATCGACGCCGAGGCGTCGTACTGGTACTGGCGGTCGCCGGTGAACGCCGACATGCTGGTCGGCGGTGACTTCTGGTTCGCGTAACCGCCCTCGAGGTTGAGGGTGGGACCGAACTTCCCGCTATAACGCTCGAAGTCGCTGTCGCTCATGATCACATTGTACTTGGC
>JAGODA010000097.1 GCA_017998475.1 Spirochaetota bacterium
CCTCGCTGTAAACCTGATTCGACCCGAAAGCGCGCTTCATTGGTCGACCAATCAACGGTGTAGTGTAGTATCACATAAAAATACTCTCTGGACACCTCGCAAGCACTTTTTTCGTTTTGCCCCATACACTCTATGCCTTTCCTGGTTGCCGACCAACGAAAGGGCCGGGGTACCGCCCCGGCCCTTTCGCGTTACCCGACCTCGTTCCTTCGCGATCAGCCGATCATCGGGCCGACCTTCTTTTTTACGGCCTTCGCCTCGGAGACGATCCTGTCGACCACCTGCTTCACCGTGGGAGTATCGCCTATGAGGCCCGTCACCTGTCCCAGCGGCAGGACGCCCTTCTCGTTGTCGCCCTCGATGGTACCGGCCTTGAAGGCCTTGAAGCCGTTCGCCATGGTCGCCATCTGGCGCGCTTTCCCGTAGCCCGAGAGCAGGATAGCGATGGCGAGCTTGAACCACGGGAAGCCGAGCGATTTCGCTATCTCGCGGGAGTTGAAGGCCGCCGTTATGAGATTGAGCGGGCGCTTCGCCATTTTAAGGGCGATGTCGGACTTCATGAAGCGCGCGGGAAGCCCGTCGACCTTCGGGGTATAGATGGTGTCGTATATCTGCTTCTCGATGCTCAGCTTTTTCATCCTGTCGTGGACCGGACTCTCCTTGGTGTTCATGAAACGGGTCCCCATGGAGATGCCCTCCGCTCCGAGCGCGAGCGCCGCCGCCAGGCCTCTGCCGTCGGCGAATCCGCCCGCGGCGATGACGGGGATCTTCACCGCGTCCACGATGCTCGGTATGAGAACGAGCGAGGTGATGGCCCCGCCGTGCCCGGCCGCCTCGTGGCCGGTCACGATGAGCGCGTCGGCCCCGGCGCGTTCGGCGGCGAGGGCGTGCTTGTGAGTGGTGACCGTCGCGACGACCTTGCCGCCGTAGGCGTGCACGGCCTGAGTGAGCCTGTCGCCCTTGCCGAGCGCGTAGTTGATGACGGGCACCTTTTCCTCGATGAGCACCTGGGCGTTCCGCTCGGCCCCCGGGAAATAGAGCGTGACGTTCGCGGCGAAGGGTTTCTTCGTTAGGCGCTTTATCTCGCGGACGGCCTCGCGTGTCTCCTCCGCGGTCATAACGCCCGTGGCCAGAATGCCGAGTCCGCCGGCGTTACTGACCGCGGCGACGAGTTTCGGTACGCTGATCCAGCTCATGCCGGAGAGGATGATGGGGTACTGAATGCCGAATAATTTCGTGATGCGTGTTTTCATGGCAGCTCCTTCTGGAGTAATTATGAATTCGTCGGACGGACACCCGCCGTCACGGGAACGTAGTATCCGCCGCTATGGATTATGAACAGCACTTTTCGGACCGCCGGTCTCTTTTTTAACACGGAGACGGCTTTCCGCGACCTTCATCACCCCCTGTATTGTAATGGACAGGCGCGCGCCCGCGGTACAGAATCATCGTGCCGATCATTTGATCCCAGGAGGGCAGGTATGAACGAACTCGAACGCGAGAAGTCCCGGGGACTCAGCTTCCCGTATCTTATCAAGGTGCTTTTCATGCGGCTGGGCGTCGGAAAACGCCACCAGACGCCGGGCTTCGGGCTTGCCGGCCAGCTTTTCGGTGTTGTCGCGAAACACGTTCTCGCCGAGCTGGGTCCCGAGCGGGGCGAGACGCTGCTTAAAGCCGCCGTCGAGGAGTTCGGCCGCGAGCGCGGAAAGCGCATCGCCGAAACGGTACGCTCGAAGGGCAAACCGCTCTCCCTGCGGAACTGGCTCATCTATACCGACATCGCGCCCGAGAATTTCGAGGCGCACCCCTCCTTTCCCGAGGGCGACCTGCGGGCGAAGGTCGGCAGGTGCTCGTTTTTCGGTGCGGCCGAACGCTGGGGCCTCGGCGAATACGCGAAGCTCTACTGCAAGTACGCCGACTACGCCATTCTGAACGGCTATAACCCGGACGTCACACTGAAGCTCGAACAGCGCCAGTGGTCCGGACGCGATCACTGCGTATTCAGATATGTGATGAAAGAGGAAAACAGGGCGCGGGTCAGCAGGTGAGATTCACCGACGGGAACAGGACGAACGGCACGAGCGCCGAGCCGTAGCGGACCCTCTCGCGGCTGAAGACCGGCCCGGTCGAGAGGAGCTCGAAGAGGTTTCCGCCGAGCATGCAGTCCTTCACCCTGCCGGATATCTCGCCGTTTTCCAGCGCGTAGGCGAGATCCAGGTTCGCCTTGAACTCGCCGGTCAGCGTGTTCGATTGCCCAAGGCCGATGAACTGGTCTAGGAGAACGCCGCCGCGGAGTCCGGCCACGAGCGACTCGAAATCGTCGCTGCCGCCTTCCACGGCCACGGTGCTCAGCGAGGTCCCGGGAAGCGAGGCATGACCCCGCGAGCCGTTTCCCGAGGGCTTCACTCCCAGGCGTGCGGCGTATTTAAGATTGCTTACCCATTCCGTGATCACGCCGCGGTCTATGATCTTTTTCGTCCGCGCGGGGACTCCCTCGTCGTCGAAGGGATAACTGTACACCGAACCGTCCGCCAGCGGATCGTCGGAGAGGGTGAATCCTTCGCTGAAGACGCGGCTTCCCAGTTTGCCGGCGAAGGGGGAGATGCCCTTGAAGACCGAACGCGCCGCGATTCCCGACGACACGATCCCGAGGAGTGAGGCGAAGGCCTTGGGTGTGCAGACAACCGGTACCGGGCCGGCCGTAACGTTCCTTCGTGTCCGCGCGCGCTCGAGTTTCCACAACAGCCTCGTGACGGCCTCCTCGTACGCTACGGGCGCTGTCGACGACGCGCCCTCGCTCACGCTCAGGCGGACACCGTCGGCGGACACCATCGTCGCCGTAATGCCGACGCCGAAGGATGAGTGGCGATACGACCCGTCGAAGCCCTTGGAGTTGATGATGCGCCGCTCGCCCGAACCGAAGGATATGCCCAGGTCCACCTGCGCCTCGGGAAATGACTCAATGACGCGCGCTATGGCCTGCTCGGCGCCCGACAGAACCGGGCCCTCGTCCAGCTCCTCGAGCTTGCCCGAATCGCACTTCACCGACGGAAGCTCCGCCGCGGCGGGAAGCTCGTAATCTTCAACATCACCGTAGGGCGCTATCTCGATCGCCCGCCGCATGGCGCGCTCCACCCCCTCGTCACCGCCGGAGTAGGAGAAACCGACCCGGCCGTCAACGTTTACGCGCACACCGCTTCCGCTCGACTCCTTTTCCGCGACCGAATAGAGCCTGTTGTTGCGGTATGAAACGGTCACGCTTCTGCCCGCGACCCCGATGACATCATACCAGCGGCATCGCGCGCACAGGGAGGCGGGCGGTTCGATCCTCATTTTTTCCTCCCGCCTATCAGCACGTTTCGCACGAGGAGATGCGGCCCGCCGAACGAGACCGGAAGGGGCGACTGTCCCTTTTTACCGCAGCCGCCGAGCCCGCCGAACATCGCGCGGTCCCCGCCGATCATGGCGATATCGGCGAGGGTCTGGAAGGTGTTGCCGGAAAGCATTACGTCGCGGTAGAGCCTGCCGGGTCTGCCGTTTTTTATTTCGCGGCCGTACCCGGCCGAGAAGGTGAACATCTCCAGGTTGGTCTGCCCGCCCAGCGCGTCGGCCACGTACAGGCCGCCCTCGGCCGCCGCGAGCATCTCGTCGAGGCCGTCGGTTCCGTTCGCTATGTAGGTGTTCGTCATGCGCACGATGGGCTGTGCCGTGGCCGAAATGGCGCGCGCATTGCCGCTCGGCTCCTCGCCCATGCGGTACGCCGTCTCGCGCGAGTGCAGGTGCGCCTCCAGCACACCGTTCCTCACAAGGTACGCGGGACCGGGCACGATCCCCTCATCGTCGACCGGGACAAAGCCGGCAAGTCCTTCAATGGATCCGTCGTCTATGATCGTGAGGCTGTCGCTCCCCACCCGGCGCCCCTTTCTCATCAGCTCCATCATCCGGCCGTTTTCGTATATGAAATCGGCTTCCGAGAGATGGCCGAAGGCCTCGTGGATGAACACTCCCGCCAGGTGAGGGTCGATGACCACGTCATAGGTCCCACCGGGCACGGGCTCCGCGGCAAGCAGGTCGACGGCCATTCCGGCGGCGCGTTCCGCCATTTCCTCGCGCCCCCGGGCCAGCTCGAACCCGCCGTAACCCGCCGCCGATTCCGAGTACGGCTGTATGAGCGTTCCGTCCTTCGCTATGGCGGACAGCGACACGCCGCAGAACGAGCGGTCGTACGACACGGCCGTTCCCTCGGTATTGCCGTACAGAAGCATCGAGCGCGAATCGCGATACATCGCGCGGGTGGTCTGCACCGATGAAGGGGACCTCAGGATTTCGTTATAGCGGCGGATGAGCTCGTACTTCTCATCGAACGGCACATCGACGCAGGGGACCACCGTATTCGTCGCGTACCTCACCCGCACGGGCTTCGCGCGGAAAAGCCCCGGAGATGTGCCGGCAAGCCGCGCGGATCGGCGGAGCAGGGATTCCGCGCGCGATGGTATTTCTGACAGGTCGCTGAACGAGCAGAAGGACCACGCGCCGCGGTTGAATACGCGCAGCGACCCTCCGCGCGACTCGCCTGAGGAAATGCTTTCCACCTCGTCCCCGGAAAGCGCTATTGAAGTCGATTCTCCCATCGAGACGCGCGCCTCGGCGTAGTCACAGGGGAGCGATTCGAGCAGCTTCCCGAGCTGGGGGAGAAGGTCCCCTGCGGTGTCACGCGTCGTCATGCCGTGAACCCGGACCTATTTCAGGCCGATAAGGCGGTCGGGGGACGGACCGCCGCAGGCGAGGCCGGCGATGAAGCACTCGACGCTGTACCGGTAAAGGGCGTCGAAATCCTCGCCGCGCAGGATGGTGTCGCGAAGCTTCCGGAACTGTATGAGGCCGTGGATGGTGGCCCACATCACGACGGCGCAGCGTTTGGGGTTCGCCGCCTCGAACACGCCTTCGCTCACACCGCGCTCGATCACCTCGACGACAAGGGAGAGGATGCGGTTTCCGTGGTGGTCTATCTCGGTTTTAAGGTGAGGGGGAAAGATGACGTCGGACGGCGAAAGAAAATAATTGATGACGTCGAAGTACTTCTTGTTCTCGATGCTGAAACTGTTGTAGACGCGGGCGATGGCACGGAGCGCGTCCGCGGGTTCCGAGGTCTGTTTGATCGCCTCCTCCATCTCCTCGTGCATGAGGTCGAGTATCTCCTCCTGGAGGGTGGCGAATATCTCTTCCTTGCTCTCAAAATACAGGTATATCGTGCCGACGCTCAGCTCGGCGAGCTTCGCGATCTGCTGCACCGATACCGCGAACACTCCGTATTTCAGTACGAGAGACCGCGCGGCGTCGAGTATCTGCAGCCTGCGCTGCTCCTTTTCCCTTGTACGTCGTTCCTGAAGGCCCATCAAACCGCCCGTTTATTCGTTCTACGGGTGGAGGTTCGCCCCGTCCCCGCACGTTCAAATAACACCATTGGCGGACATTTGTAAAATGATTTTTGGCCGAATACCGTTAAAAAGACGTCACTTTGCCTTTCAGGGTTTCGGCGACCCCGGCCAGTGAGCGCGCTCCGTCGGCGATCTGTCCCGCCCCGTCGGCGTTCGACTGGGCGATCTCGTTGATGATCGATATCGAGCGCGTGATCTCCGAGGCCGCGACCTTCTGCTCTTCCGCCGCAGTTCGTATCTCGTCGGAGACCGCCCGCAGAGATTCGGCGTCCTTCTCCACGCGGCCGCTCGTCTGGACCTGCCGGGCGAGATACTCCAGAATGTCGCCCATCCGCGCGCCTATACCCTCGATTCCGCTGACGATGCCGTTCATGAGCGCCATGACGTCCTCGGCGTTCGCTATTCCCTTGCCGATCTCGCGCTCGTTCATCCCGATCAGGGTGGATATCTCCTTTATGCTCGAGGCCGTGCGGTCCGCGAGTTTCGAGATCTCGTCGGCCACAACGGCGAATCCCCTGCCGGCGTCGCCGGCCCTGGCCGCCTCGATCGCCGCGTTAAGCGAGAGAAGGTTGATCTGGTCAGCTATATCGTTGATGATGCCGATGATGCCGTTCATGTCGCGCGAGCTCTTCATGATGTTTTTCATCCCCTCGCTCATCGCGGAAAGAGAGCGGCCTCCCTCCGCGCTCCTGCCCGATATCTCTCCGGCGTGACCGGCCGATTCCCGTATGCGCTCGCTCATCTCGGCGACGGTGCCGGAGAGCTCGCGGATGCCCGAGAGCAGGTTCGCCACCATGGCGTACTGCCTTCCGACCCCCTCGGCCACGTTCTCCACCCCCGCCGAGATCTCCTCGATGGTCGAGGTGATCTCCTCGGCGGAGGCCGCCTGCGACTGCGCGTTGTCCGAGAACGAGGAAGCGGTCGCCGACATCCTCTCCGACGATTCGGCCAGCGAGGAGGCGATGTCCTGCACGGAGCGCAGCAGCGAATCGGTGGTCTCGCACTGCCGCCGGTTTTTGTCGGCCTCGTCGACGGCGTAGCGGTTGCTCGTCTCGTGGATCCTCACCGTGATGTAGGACAGAACCGCGGTAAGGAGAGCGGCGAATATATAGTCGCCCACCATCCCCCGCTCGACCTGCCGGTACACCTCGTCCAGCATCGGCATCACCCTTATATACGACACGATACCGGCGGCGATGAAGAAGACGCTGATCCCGATAACCATCGCCATCCGGCAGAAGAGCGCAGCGAAAACGATTATGGTGGACATGTAGAAATAGTTGCTCATGTGGTCCGCGTTGCGGAAGCTGTGCGCGTTGAACCCCATCCCGACGATCCCAAGGGCCGTGCACACCGCCACGATGTTCGCCGCCGCGTTATATCTCCCCTTTCGTATAAGCACGAGGCTCAGCACGGTCACCAGGGCCACCGAGACAAGGACCGCGTTCATCAGACTGAATATACCCCGGTCCTGGATTGTATTGAGCGCGATGATCGCCGGCGGCATGAGTCCGAAAAGGACAAGGTTGAAATACACCAGCAGCCGTACCTTCTGCCTCAGCAAAAACGAACCCGATTCCGGATATCCGTGAAGAAAATAGCCTATCAAACCCTTTCCCATAACCACCCTCGCGCGTGTCTCTATTCGTCTTTCAAAACCCAGGCCGCTTACAGCGCGGCCTCGTTACGGTCGAACTCCGGTTTTATTTTTTTTGTCATCTGCCGCTCGTACCAGGCGGGCATGAACCGAAGAACGAAATAATACATGAACTTTCCCACCGGGGTAAGCACCAGCTCGCGCTTCCGCTTCAGCGCGCCGCGGTACACCTCATCGGCCACGCTCTCCGGGGTCGCTTCTTTTCCCACGGTGGCCCGATCGCCTGTATTGAGCCTTCCTCCCCCGTCGAGCGCCCTGCTTTGAAGATTTGTCGCCGTGAACCCCGGGCAGAGCATCATGACGTGCACGCCGAGGTGCTCCATCTCCGAACGGAGCGAATGGAAGAAACCGTGCAGCGCGTGCTTGCTCGCCGAATACCCCGTCCGCCCGTAGAGGGGCGCGAAGCCCGCAAGGCTCGTGGTGACGATGATAATCCCCTTTCGCTTTATGAGCGACTCGAGCGCCGGTTTTGTGCAGTGCAGCGTCCCGAAGAAATTGACCTCCATGACGCGCCGGTACACCTCCATGGCCGTGTGGCGGAAGGTGCTCCTCTGCGTTATGCCGGCGTTGTTGACGAGGATGTCGACCCCCCCGAACCGTTTGATGACGGATTTGATCGCAGCGGCGCACTGCTTCTCGCTGGTCACGTCGCACTTCACGCCGAGCACGTCCACGCCCATGGAGCGAAGGCGCTCCTCTTCGCGGGCAAGCCCCTTCGCGTCGAAATCGAGCACGGCGACTTTCGAGCCTTCGCTACCGAATTTTTCACAGATCGCCGCCCCGATGCCGCTCGCACCGCCCGTAACCGCTATTACCTTGTCTTTCATAATGAATCCTCCATAAAAAACCGCGGGCGCCTCGGCGACCGGCGCCCTGACTCACTCAATCCGAAAACATCAGTCCTCGGCCTCCAGCACGACCTTCTCCACCCTGCCGAGGTCACTCTCGTAGAAAATCGACCCGACCAGGAACAACGCCGCCGCCGACACCAGGAAGATCGGGAGAGTCGTCATAGCGGTTTTGATACCGTACAGGTCGGAGAGCCTGCCCACGAAGATGGGACCGAGCGACGCGCCAAGCAGGTTCTGGAATATCACGCATATCGCGTAGGACATCGCACGGAGTCCGGGATGCACCACGTCCTGCGTTACCGCCGCGGCGGCGGGAATGAACATGGTCACGATCATCCCGACAAGCAGGATGAACGCGTACTGGGCCCCCTCATTGAAGAACGTCAGACCCGAGAAGAGCACCGCCGACGCCAGCGCCGTCGTTATGGCAGGCAGAAGCAGACGCGCGTTGATCCGTCGCCGCAGCCACCGATCGGCCAGGAACCCTCCCAGCGGCGCCCCGACCAGCGCGAGAAGCATGACGGCGCCCGCCTTGATTCCCGCCTGGTCTTCGGGAATACCGTTTACCCTGTGGAAGTAGGTGGGCAACCAGGTTAAAAGCGAGGTCGTACAGAACACGACGCACGAGAAGCCGAGATAGGTGAAAATAAGAGTGGGATTGCGGCTGAATTCGAGGAAAATGTCCTTCGCTTTCATCCTCACTTTGTCAGCCCCGTCCCCGGCGGATTTTACGAGGTCGACCGTCTTGTAGTCCTTTACAAAGAAGAAAAGAATCGCGACGATTAATCCCGGCAGTGCGACAAGTCCGAAGGCGTGCCGCCATCCCCAGTGCGTGGCGACTATACCGCCGATGGCGACACCGAGGGCGCTCCCGAGGGGAATGGAGATATTCCATATGCCCATGATCATCGAACGCTTCTCCTGAGGATAGAGCCCGGATATCATCGCCGTACCGCCGGGTGCGTATCCAGCCTCGCCGATACCGATGAGGGTTCGCGCGCCGAACAGGTGCGAGAAATTCCTCGTCAGCGCGCACAGGGCGGTCGCGATACTCCATACAATTGCCATCAGACCTATGGTTTTTTTACGGCTCCAGCGGTCCACCATGATTGAGACTGGAAACGTGAACGCGACGATGGACCAGTAGACCGCGGAGACCAGCATTCCGCACTGGGCGTCGCTCAGCCCCCAGTCGGCCTTGATGAACGGGAACAGGGATGTGACCACCAGCCTGTCCATGTAATCGAAAAGATAGAGAAGAAAAAGCAGCGTAAACACATAGCGCGCGTGCCCCCGTCCGACCGGGGATTCGTCAGCCGATACCGCCGTTTTCATACACTCACTCCTGTCTATGGCTCTTATTATCCGGCGATCGGGCCCGCGGATTGGCCGGGGCCCATATCCGGTTATACGCTATCTTATGCCGTTGAGGCTTTCGGCGGTCCGGCCATGCCGTCGTCGGTCAGTATTCGCCGCTTACGGCGAGCTCCGATTGCGGCAGGCGCCTCCTCGAGTACAGGAAGGCCGCGGAAAGCCCCGCGATGATATGCCATATACCCCACCACGCGGCCACCAGCGCCATACCGCCGAGACCGCCGAAAAAGGTGAAGATGAGCACCAGCCCGAGCGCCGAGTTCTGTATGCCGACCTCGATGCTGATCGCCCTGCGGTCCCGTACGGGGAGTCCTATGGCCCAGGCGGACCAGTAGCCGATGTTCAGAGCGAGCAGGTTGTGGACGAAAACACCGAACACCACGATGCCCACATAGTTCAGGAAATTCTGCCAGTTCGCCGCCAGCGCCCCGATCACGATGAAGATGAAGAACACCAGCGTGAATATTTTGAAGGGCTTGCGGATTTTATCGGCCAGGCCCGGGTATTTCGTCCCGATGATCATCCCGATGGTCAGCGGTATCCCCAGGATGATGAATACCGTCAAAAACACATCGAAGGGGCTGAGGCTCACTTCCCGTAAAATGGCCGCCGTGTCCGGGTTCAGGCTTCCCCAGAACGCCAGGTTGAAGGGCGTCATCACGATGGCGACGGCGGTCGATACCGCCGTCATTGTCACCGAGACGGCGGTGTTGCCCTTGGCCAGGTAAGTCACGATGTTCGAAAGGTTTCCGCCGGGGCACGCCGCCACCATCATCATACCGAGGGCGATGGACGGGGCGGGCTTGAGGACGAGCACCAGGAGATAGGTGAACGCCGGAAGAA
>JAGODA010000098.1 GCA_017998475.1 Spirochaetota bacterium
GGCGGTAGCCATTGTCGCTTTTCGACAGTACAACGGTATGTCCGTTCGAACTCAGGAATCCGGCGATCTCCTGGGATTTTTCCCTGCTGAGGTCCCTGCCCACCGGTATTACAAAGGGGTATTCGGCCCTGGGGAACACCTCGCTTGCGGGTTTTCCGGTCCTGTCACCGTCGCGGACTTCCGCTACGGCGCTTTCGTTGAGAAGTCCCGAAACTTTCCTGATTGTGCTCGACATGGCCTTTCGCGTGGACTCGTCTACGATTTCCTTTTGCGGACCTCCGGCGAACTTTATGCCTATTACGAGTCCGGCGGTAAACGAAATGATGCAGAGGGCGATGACGAACGACATGAGGCCTGTGGCCTTTTTCCTGATGCGCTCGTTCTCCCGGTGTTTCATGTCGCTCATGCGCGCGAAATATTCGGGATCGGTCGTATCGAGATGGTATGGGTGGCTGCGGGCGCTGTTCCGGCTGTAAAAATCCATGTTCTGCATGCTGTTCGTTCCCTGCGTGATGAATTACCGGCCGGCGCATCCGGCGCCGTCACGGCGCGATGGCATCGCCGATCTTTCCCGGATCCTCAACGGGTGCCCGACAATCGGACTATAGCGCCCGCCGGCACGACCGCGTGCGGGGAGGGCATAGTATCCCCGCTTTTCTCGGCATCTTTACTGTACTTTTCGACCAGTGGGAGGGATTATTTTAAGGAAAATTTACCGGGATCGCCCGGCAGGCCGACGGCCTTTCTGAGCGCCTTCACCTCCGCGGGACGAAGCGCCCGGTACGAGCGGGCATTCACTCCCGTCAGTCGGACCGGGCCGAGCGCGACGCGACGCAGACGCCTTACTTTGTAGCCGAGTGTCGCCATGGTCACGCGTATCTGGCGCTTTTTTCCCTCGGTGATGATCAGTTTGATGGTGTCGCCCGATTCGGAAACGGGGAATACGCGCGCCGGATTGGTCTTGAACTCCTTAAGGCGGACTCCCTTCTCGAGGCGTGCACGATCGCGGTCGGTGAGCGGGCGGTCGAGGTCGATGATATACTCCTTCGGTATTTCGTACCGCGGATGGGTGAGCCTGAAGGCGAGATCACCGTCGTTGGTGAACAGCAGCAGTCCCTCGGTGTCGCGGTCCAGCCTGCCCACGGGCATCACGCCCTTTTCCCGGAAGTGGCCGGGAATGAGATCGAGGACTATCGCGCGGTTCTGCACGTCCTCCGCCGTGGTGATGTACCCTTTCGGCTTGTTGAGCATGAGATAGAACAGGCGCGTTTCGCGGACCAGCAACCGCCCGTCCAGGCGAACCTCGTCAGTGTCCACGTCGATGATCCTCGAAAGATCGGCGGTTATCTGGTCGTTTACCCGTATGCGACCCTCGGCCACCAGCTGCTCGACCCTGCGCCTGGATCCGAGGCCGCAGTCGGCGAGGAAGCGGTTAATTCGAAGCCTTGGCATCTTCCTCCTTCGGCGGTTGCGGGTTTTCGGCGGGAGCTTCCTCGTCCGCGGGCGGTTCCGCCATGCCCTCGGTAATCTTCCTGAAGCGTATCTCGTATTTTCCTTCCCTGGTCTCGAGGTGGTACATATTGCCGCGGTTTATGTATTTTAAATTCTGGCCGAAGGAAGTCCCGTTCAGGAAAACGATCGTTTCGTCATTGAAATTGAAATTGTATTCGCCTTCGATCTCCCTGCCCCCGCGCGCGTACGACTTGTATTGTCCGTTTTCGTATATTTCGACACAGAGGTTGGTGAAATCGCCGTTCCTGTTCACGCTCCACCACTTGCCCGAAAGGTCTTTGCGCAGGGTTTCCTGTTCGTGCTCGCGAAGGTTCGATACATAGCTGTCGATTGAGCCGGACTGCGATTCCTTGAACACCCGTATGGTTGAACCGTAGACCCATCCTCCAAGGCCGTTTTCAAGCCGCACCTTGTACCAGTAGCTGTGGTCTTTGCCCACCCAGCTTTTCTCTCTGGACTGGTCGAGGACCTCCAGCCGCGTTCCCTTGCGCATGAGCGTGATGCGAGCGGAGTAAATCATGGGATCGATTCGAAGGGCCGTATTGTCGCTCACCACGACGGCGTACTCGGATACCTTCCGTGCGCGGGACCTGTCATGGCGCCCCGAATCGCCGCACGACGCCCCGATGAGGGAGGCGGTGATGATGACCGTTAAAATGCGTACTCTGCGCGCGGACATGTGCAACCTCTTGATCCGGATTCTTCGACGGACGAGCCGCCGGGACTTTCTGCTTGTACGGCCGTCGCCGTTAATGCGTCAACCAACTTTTAACCGGAAATCCCGCCGGCGATAACCTGAGTGTAAAGGATGTACGCCGCGGCCGTAAGAAGCGCGACCCAGAGGGTGATGATAACAGGCGCCGCCCCGAGGAGCCTCGGTCTCTCCGAAAGGGTCTCCCGCGCGCGCATGCGGCACTCGAGGAGGACCCGTTCGGGGACCAGGCGAATGGCGATGAGTATGCCGAGCGGAACCAGCACCATGTCGTCGAGGTGGCCGAGGACGGGGATGAAATCGGGAATGAGGTCGATCGGACTGAACGCGTATGCCGCGACACAGATGGCGATGATGCGCGCCAGACGCGGCGTCCGCGGATCGCGATAGGCATAATAGAGAGTGAGCGCGTCGATCCGCAGTTCCGCCGTCCAGGCCTTCCACCGTTCAATGAGTCGCTTCATGCTGTTTCCTCGCCGGTACGCGGGGTGTCAGCTTCCCGTGTTCTTAATCAGCTGGATAAAGAACTTGACCGCCTGCTCGTAATTCGAAACCGATATTCGCTCATTGGTTCCGTGCATGCGCTTGAGGTCTTCGTTCTTAATTGACAGCGGGGTGAAGCGGTAAACGTTCGCGCCGACGCCTGTGTAATAGCGCGAGTCTGTCGCGCCGAGGACGAGGTACGGCGATACGATTGCGCCCGGGAATATCTGGTGAATGGTTTTCTGGAGAACCGTGAAAGAAGTGCTGGCGGTATTCGAGATCGGCGAGGGGTCGCTGCCTCCTTCGAGCGCGCGGATTTTCACCCTGGAGTCGCCAATCACTTTCTCGGCGCGCTTCATGACGGTTTCCATGGACTCTCCGGGCAGGATCCGGTAATTGACCACGGCGGTCGCCTTCTGAGGAAGAACGTTCTCCTTTTCGCTGCCCTTCAGCATCGTTGGCGCCGTCGTCGTACGGATCGACGCGGCCATGGATGAGGACTTAAGAAGCATCGATTTCAGCACGCCCCCGAGCAGCCACATGTTGCCGAGGACCAGGCGGTTCGTAAACGACATCTCGGGCCCGAGGTACTTGAACATCTCCAGCGCCGCGCCCTCGAGCCGCGTGGGGAACTGGTTTTTCTCGAGCTTGGCGATGGCGGCGCACAGAATGCCCGCGGCGGTCTGTTTCGGCGGCATCGAGGAATGACCGCCTTCGCTTTCAACGCTGAATTCGAGACTCAGATATCCCTTCTCGGCGATACCGATCAGAGCGGCCGGCGCGGAAAGACCCGCGACGGCGCCTTCGATCACGCACCCGCCTTCGTCGAGTACATAGTCCAGGGAAACGCCCCGTGCCTTGAGAAGCGCCGCCATCTTCATGGCGCCGTTACGACCGCTGACTTCCTCGTCGTGGCCGAAGGCCAGGTAGATGGTCTGCGGGGGCGTGTAACCCCTGGCGAGCAGGTATTCGACCGCCTCGAGCGTGCCCATAACGTTAACCTTGATGTCGAGCGCCCCGCGGCCCCAGATATATCCGTCCGCGATCGCTCCCGAAAAAGGCGGATGGGTCCAGTCCTTCTCGGTCCCGGTTTCCACCGGGACCACGTCGATGTGGCCGAGAAGAAGGATCGGAGCGCGTTTGGGGTCGCTACCCTTCCACGTGTAGAGCAGACTGTAATTGTTTACGGTCTCCTTCGAGAGGGTCTTATGGACGCGCGGAAAGGCCGTTTCGAGCAACCGGTGGAATGCGAGAAAGGTCTTCCCGTCGAACTGCGCGGGATCCTGGTATGAAATGGTCTTCAGCCGCAAGGCCCTGGAAAGGTTGTCGGCGATCCGGCGGGCATCGACGCCTTCGACGGTGGCGGGTTCAACAGCCACCTGTTTTGATGTGAAAAGAGCGGCCCGGACCAGGCAGGTCGCGATGATAATGCCCGCCAGCGCGGCGGCACCCAGCAGGATTTTCTTCTTCATAATGAGTCCTCCTTGGAATTATATTCGTCCGGGCCTGTATTAATGAGATGGTCCCGTCCGGCAGGCTTTGGCGGGCCTACTTGAAGCAACCGAGCTGGCATCCCTTGATCTTGATCTTCATCTCGTCGGCTGTTTTTCCGACGATAGCCGCACTGATGGAGAGTGTCTCTGCGATGCCGAGCGCGTCCTTGCAGTTGATTTTGCCGTCTTTGGAATGCTTCTCAATCATTTCCCTGATTCTGTCCATATTATAAGTCCCTCCGATTTCTGGCTTTGCCGGTGGCTGTAGAGAAAACTGTCCCTGGAGGCGCCCGGAATCCTCGCTCTTCCGCCGATTCGAGGGGGCTTTTCCAAGAGTTTGTGTGCCAGGGTTGATATAGGGGGGATGTCGGGGCATAAGTAAATACAATTTTTCCATTTTTCGTGTCTTGATGCAGGGTTATGCGCACGGCCAATGGGGTGACCATTAATTTTCCTATTTTTATTGACAAAATAACGCCGCAATACTAGCGTTGCGCTCTAACTGTTTGAGCCCCAATCAGCGGTTACCATCACTACAATGAATGAATTCTGACCTGAAGGCAGAGGCGCTTCGGGTATGGCGGTGAGGATATAATGATTATACGACAGAAGACTTATTCCATGAAAGCCTCGGAGATCGACAAGAAGTGGTACATCGTCGACGCCGACGGTAAAGTGCTTGGAAGGCTCGCGACCGAGATCGCGTCTATACTTCGCGGAAAGAAGAAGCCGGGTTTCACCCCCCATCTCGATATGGGCGACAACGTCATTGTCATAAACGCGGAAAAGGTGCTGCTCACGGGGCGCAAGTCCGAGGAAAAGGAATATTTTTCGCACAGCAAGTATCCCGGAGGGGAGAAGTTCACCAACATAAAAAAGATCATGAAGGAGAAGCCCGAGTTCGTCATCGAGACGGCGGTAAAGGGAATGCTCCCCAAAAACAGGCTGGGCAGGAAAATGGCGGGTAACCTGAAGGTGTACGCCGGCGCCGATCATCCGCATCAGGCGCAGAAGCCCGAAGAGCTGGTTCTGGGCTGAGAAATTAATCGCATACTTTAAGGAGAAAATCAATGGCGGAGCAGTATTACGCGACCGGAAGAAGAAAGGCGTCGGTAGCGCGGGTGTATCTGAAGCCCGGTTCCGGCAGGATCAATATCAACGATCAGGATATAGCGAAATATTTTCGCAGGAAAACCCTGGAACTCATCGTCCGTCAGCCGCTTGAGTTGCTGAGCCAGGTGACCGCGTTCGACGTGTACGCGCATGTGGACGGCGGAGGATGGTCCGGCCAGGCCGGTGCCGTCCGTCTCGGAATCGCGCGCTGTCTCAACCTGGTCGACGAGCGGAACAAGAAACAGCTCCGCGAGGCAGGGTTCCTGACGCGCGATTCGCGTGCGGTGGAGCGCAAGAAGTACGGCCGCAAAAAGGCCCGCAAGCGTTTCCAGTTCTCGAAACGCTGATCGCGCGATTTTCGGCTGGAGGAGAGAGGAGGATGTTTCCCGGAAGGGGCATCCTCTTTCTTGTTTAATGATGGACGGGGCACGCTGGCGTTATATCGCACGGCGGTCCATAATCGCCGGCGGCGGGTCGGTTGAACCACATGATCGAAATAACGGGAATTCAAATAAAGGAAAGCCACGCTCTGGTCGCCCTCTCCACCGGGGAATCCCTCCCCATCTCTCATGAAAGCGTGAAAATATATGTTCTCTCCCGGGGAAAAGTAATTGACCATGATGAATACGGGCGGCTAAAGGAAGAGTCGGACCGCTTTTCATGCTACAGGAAGGCCCTTCAGTACCTTTCCCTGCGCGCGAGGTCTGTATTCGAACTCGAGCGCTACCTTCTGGGCAAGGGCCACTCGAAGCGGCACGTGCACGAAGCATCCGCCCGGCTTGCGGAGCGGGGCTATCTCGACGATTACGCCTACGCGATGAGCCATATTGCTAAAAGGCGTGGCCGCAGGGCGGTCGGGAAGAACAGGCTGCTCGCCGAGCTGTTTCGCAAAGGCGTTCCCGGGGATGTGGCCCGGAGGGCGCTTGCGGAGTTCCCCGGCGATCTGGTGGATCCGGAAGAGCTCTACAGGCTCGCCGCGGAGAAGTTCGGCAGGTTGAAGGGCAAAAAGGACGCCATACGCAAACTGGTTTTTTTTCTCAGACAGAGGGGATTCGAAAGCGATGAAATACGAAGGGTCGTTGAACGGCTCTCCGATGAAGATACCATGCCGGAATGACGGCGGCGCGCGAGGTGACAGATGCACAGGGTTAAAGATCTACGCGATTCCTTTCTCGAATATTTCAAAGAGCGCGGGCACCGGATAATTCCATCGAGCTCCCTCATCCCCAAAGACGATCCGACACTGCTCTTCACGACCGCCGGGATGGTCCAGTTCAAGCCGATGTTCGCGGGTACGGTAAGGCTCGACTATACCAGGGCCGCGACCGTGCAGAAGTGCTTCCGGACCAGCGATCTCGAGCGCGTGGGAAAGACCAAGCGTCACTGCACTTTTTTCGAAATGCTGGGCAATTTCTCCTTCGGCGATTATTTTAAGAAAGAGGCCATCGAGTACGCGTGGGAATATTCGACGAAGGTTGTGGGATTTCCGGTGGAGGACGTGTGGGTCTCGATTTTCGAGAACGATGACGAGGCCTTCGATATCTGGAAGGGCCATATCGGCGTGCCGGAGCGCAAGATCGTGCGCCTGGGACGCGAGGACAACTTCTGGGGCCCCGCGGGCGATTCGGGAGCGTGCGGTCCGTGTTCGGAACTGTATCTTGACCGCGGCCCCGCATTCGGCTGCGGCTCGCCGGACTGCAGGCCGGGATGTGATTGCGAGCGCTTCCTCGAGTTCTGGAACCTGGTCTTCAACCAGTTTTACCAGGATGAAACGGGCAAACAGACCCCGCTGCCCCGCACTGGGATCGACACCGGCATGGGTCTTGAGCGCCTCGCAACGCTGGTGCAGAACGTTGACTCCATCTACGGCACCGACGAGCTACGCTCGATGGTGGACTTCGTCTGCCGCGAGGCGAAGGTGCGTTATGAGGGCGAAGCCGTCGCGCCGGTGAACGTGCTGGTGGAACACGCCAGGGCGCTCACCTTCGCCATCTCCGACGGGGCGTATCCATCGAACGAGGGACGCGGATATGTCCTCCGGCGAATACTGAGGCGGGCCCTCCGTTTCGCCCGCCAGATCGGCATATCCGAGCCCTTCCTGTACAGGATGGTCGATCCGCTCGTGGAAAAGATGGGCCCGTATTATCCGGAAATCGTCGCGGGCGCGCCCAACGTGAAGAACGTGCTCGAGGGCGAGGAGAAACGATTCCTCGAGACGCTCGAAAACGGCATGGACCGCCTCGAGGAGGCGATAAAGGCCGCGAAGACAGGCGGTGGAAACGTTCTCTCGGGGAAGGACGCGTTTGTGCTGTATGATACATTCGGCTTCCCTCTCGAGATGACGGTCGAGATGGCCGGCGAGAACGACATTTCAGTGGATACGGCCGGATTCGACGGGGAAATGGAAAAGCAGCGGGAGCGCGGCAAGCAGAGCTGGAAGAGCGGCGAGGCCGGGAGCGAGAAGATCCTCGAAGAGCTCTCCGCCGCAGCGGGCCCCAGCGCTTTCCTGGGATACGATGAATATGTGACGACGTCGGAAGTGGCCGCCCTGGCCACGTCGGACAGAGCGGCCGGGAAGCTCTCGTCCGGCGGGAAGGGATTTCTGGTAACGCGCGAGAGTACCTTTTACGGAGAGTCCGGGGGGCAGGTGGGCGACCGCGGCGCCATCACCGGATATAATGGCGCCGTTTTCAGGGTCGACGACACCAAAAAGCTGAACGGCACGATAGTCCACGTCGGAGAGGTGCTTCAGGGCGAATTTTCCGTCGGCGATAAAGTCACGACAGAGATCGATCTCCTGCGGCGCAATCTGACCAGGGCGAACCACACCGCCACGCACCTGCTCCAGGCGGCCCTCCGCAGGGTGCTGGGAAGCCACGTGCACCAGACCGGTTCTCTTGTCGAGCCGGAGCGCATGCGATTTGACTTCACGCACTTCAAGGCACTCGAGCCCGACGAGATCGCCGAAATCGAGCGCATCGTCAACGACGTCATATGGGCATGGCGTCCGGTGGTGACGGAGGTTCGTCCGCTCGAAGAGGCGGTGAAGATGGGTGCCATGGCGGTCTTCGATGAAAAGTACGAGGACATGGTGCGCGTCGTGAGCGTAAAAGACTTCAGTATGGAGCTGTGCGGCGGCACGCACGCGGACAACACCGGAAAACTCGGAGTGTTCAAGATACTGCGCGAGGCCTCGCCGGGGGCCGGAATGAGGCGCATCGAGGCGGTGACGCTGCGAGGAGTGCTCGAGCGATTCGGCGCGCAGCAGGAGGTGCTCTCTTCGATCGCCTCAGAACTTAACGCGACGGAGCAGGACCTCGTCAGAAAGGTCCACGACGCGCTTGAACGCGCCAGGACGCTCGAGAAGCAGATAGAGAAGATCAGGAACGAAAGTCTGGCATCCACTATCGACGACATACTGTCAGGGGCGGTTGACGTAAAGGGGACTTTCATCGTCCGGCACCAGCCGGAAAAGGCGGATATAGATGAGCTGCGGAGAATCGCCGATCTGGTCCGGTCGAAACTTCAGAATTCCGTCGTATGTCTGGGGTCGGAAAACGATGGGAAGGCCGTTCTCCTTTGCGCCGCAACCTCGGCCGCGGTTGCGACCGGCGTTGATTGTGGCGCCATCATTAAGAAAGCCGCACCACTCATGGGCGGCGGCGGAGGCGGTCGCAAGGATATGGCGCAGGCCGGCGGGAAATCCCCGGAGGGACTCCCCGGCGCTCTCGATATGGCGATCGAAACTACAAAAAAAATGATCGTCTCCTGAGACAGGTCGATGCGACCGACGTCGCGTACCCCGTACGCTGTTTCCCCGGTCAGCCGTGGAAACACCGTACGGGCACATTCATCCCCGCCGATATATATACAATAATATATAGATATTTAAAGATATTTTTACATAGTGGTTGACACGCTCGGCCGCCGGATTTTAGGGTCTGGATGAGGGAACCGCGATCCGGCCCCGCGGCCGGTTTCAGTTCCCGTATATATCCTTCGGGGGGCCCGCCATGACCAAGGACGGCACCATCATAGTTTTCGTCGACAATATGGACGATATCGTCAATTTCGATTTTCTCGAGTCCTACGGGGGCTATCTCGTGTACGAGGTGCCAAGAGACGACGGCACGACCTGGAAGAAACTCATGTCCCATACCGAGAAATCCTCCACCACGGTGATATTGATGACCCGGAACATTCGTTTTATATGGTTTCTGGCATCGGCCATCGAGCGCCGCCGCCAGGCAGGGGATGAAACTTCGGGAAACGTCTTTTTTGTCAACATCACCAAGATTGTTCATGTCAACGGGCTCGGTGACGTTACCGTTCAGAACGAGTACGAGGTGCGGAGCCTCGAGAAGGAAGAGATCCCCTCTGTAAGGCAATAGCGCGCCGGCGGCAAGCCGTGCGCATCATCACCTCTCCTTATCAGACATCGGTAAAAAATGATTGAACTATGTTTTTCCCGATAGTAGTCTGTGGCTGTCCGTTGCCTGGGAAGACTATGATCTTTCGGAGGGGAACCATGAGCAGAATACTGGTCGTCGAAGACGAACAGCACCAGCGGGAGCTCTACGCGATGGAGCTTCAGGACGAGGGCTACGAGGTTGACCAGGCGGCCAACGGAAGGGAGGCCGTCGAGAAGGTCAAGGCCAACAAATACGATCTTGTCGTGCTGGACATCCGCATGCCGGAGATGGACGGCATCGAGGCACTGGGGAAAATCCTGTCGCGCGATAAAAAGATACCCATCATCATCTACACCGCGTACTCGAACTATAAAAGCAATTTTATGA